>RFMZ01000261.1 GCA_009927445.1 Betaproteobacteria bacterium | reverse complement strand
ATTCACCGAGGTTCCAGAAAATGCACATAGAAATTATTTTCTTAAGGATTTGACATGGGGCTCTAGTCCTGTCCAGGAATTTTTATCAGGCGCAAAATGTTCGCGCATGTAGTTTATCAAATCTGCTATTTGCTGATTTGATAAACTATTTTTAAAAGCAGGCATATAGCCAACTCTATCAGTGGCTGGTCTATTGATGCCATCAAGAATGGTTCTTATCAGATTATCAGGCCGCTCACTATGTAATTGTGAATTGAGTTGTAAAGGTATATTTGAGCCAGATTCGACAGTATTAATTAAATGAGTAGACGGTTGTTGATGGCATGCTGAGCAAGCCATTTCAAAAATTCGTTGCCCAGAATTAAAGATTGGCTTGATGGGAATATCAGAAATATTTTTTAAACGCTCTGCAGGACTTGAATTATTAATGGTTGATAGATAATGTGCCATTGCCTGAACGTCCGCCTCACTGGCACTAGATAATTGCGTAACAACTCCAGCCATAGGGCCTCCTGCCATACCATGTTGCTGGGTAATCCCAGTTCTTAGATAACGGTATAACTCCGCCTCATCCCAAGCAATGGGCGACTGATTTAACTGATTTAATGCAGGAGCTTCCCAACCATCAATTAGATTGCCAGATAGATAGTTTGAATCACTTTTTTCAGCACCCAGAATATTTCTTGGAGAATGGCAAGCTGTGCAATGTCCCACGGTATTGACTAGATAAGCTCCACGACTCCACTGCACAGACTGTTTGGGGTTGTGAGGTAATTCTGCTGTATTTAGAAATAAAGCATTCCAAAAAACCATAAGTGGTCGAATGTTAAATGGAAAGGTTAATTCTGTCTTAGTTTGAGGTGCAAAAATTGGTTTTTGAGCCATTAAGAAGGCGTAAAGAGACATCACATCTTCTTCATTCATTTTGGCATAGGATGTGTATGGGAAGGCCGGATAAAGGTAGCTTCCATCTTTGGAGATGCCATGTTGCATAGCCCGTTGAAATGCAGAAAAAGACCAAGTCCCGATGCCGGTTTCTAGGTCAGGAGTGATATTCGTACTATAAACAACTCCAAAGGGTGTTTCAAGGGCTCGTCCCCCGGCATTGACTTGGCCATTTTCGTTCGTATGGCAACCTTGACAATTGCCAAGTGCCATTAAATTTTTACCTCGTTCAATCAATTGATCGGTAAAGATACTTCGATCTAATTGGGTAATCGATGGAATAGTATTCTTCCCCCCTAACATCGCAGCGCTAAAACTCATGAGAGCAATACCAAGGGCACCAATAATTTTCCATAGACCTTTTTGAGCTAACTTCACAGTAGGTGGGGGGGCAGGTAATTCTTTTAGTTGAAAAGCTGCCCGCACCTTCTCTGGTGTAAATGGTGGTTCACGAAAACGAATACCAGTAGCATCAAATATCGCATTTGCGATAGCTGCGGTTCCCGGAACCGACGACGATTCACCAGCTCCCTGGGGTTGCTCATTTGGACGAGGGATCATGACGACATCAATCGTTGGGACTTCCCGAAAATTCAGAATAGGGTAGGTGCCCCATTCTTGGCTAATTACGGTATTTTTGATTGGTTCAACTGACATACTCTCTTTGAGGGCACGGCTCGTAGTTTGAATAACATTTCCATGAATCTGATGTGCCACACCTGCAGGGTTGATCATTAAGCCTGCATCATGTCCGACTACGACGCGGCTAACATGTACTTGTCCTGTATTTTTATTAACTTCGACATCCGCGACCCAGGCAGCCCAAGCTGCTCCAAAACCGGGGAATCGACTATGGATATACCGAGCATACGCTATACCTTGACCTTTTAAAATTTCAGGATTTTCAGAATCTTGGATAATTCTAGGACTGATATGTGATTCCCAACCCGCTTTATCTGCTGTAGTTTTTAATAATTCAGTAGCCCTCGGATCTGAAAGATATCTTAAGCGAAACTCGAGCGGATCAACACCTGCCTCAGTTGCAAGTTCATCAATATAAGACTCGTGTGCAAATGAGTTTGGTAGGCAGAAACCCCGCGAAGCCATGAAGCTCGAAGGATTGGCGCCATATCATGAATTGTTACACGCAGATGTTCTATGTCATATGGCGGGACCGCTGTTCGATCCCCCATCTCATAGGCAATTGCTTGCGCTGGGACAAGACCTGTAATTAATAGTGCCAGTAAAGGTGCACCATTCGATGGATAAGATACTGCAAAATCATAAGCGGCTATAGAACCTTTCTGATCAAGGCCGCCGTCCACTTCCATTAATTGAGCCGCACCTTTGGGCTCCCACAAGTTTTCTTGTTCGCGAGTCAGTTGGACGCGAACAGGACGTCCGCCCACTGCGCGTGATAGAAGAACCGCATCTCCGGCAACGTCATCTGCGCAATTTCTACCATAACAGCCTGACGCCTCCATTCGGATAATCTCAATAGCTACATCTGGTAATCCTGTTAGAGTCGATAAATCTTTTCGAAGTACATGTGGATTTTGAGTACCGGCCCAAACTTGTAACTGTTCTTTATCTAGCCACTGAGCAACAGCGCAGGATGGCCCAATAGAAGCATGTAATTGATACGGCCAAACATAGTGTCGCTGCATTCGGATAGCTGCATTTTGAAGAGCGTGCTCTACATCACCAGTCTCTTTCACGATTCTTTTGGTAGAGGGATTTGCTTTAATAGCTGCAGTTAAATCCTCTACCGATGGCAGGGCTGGCCAAGATTTCCAAACCACACGTAACTCATGCATTGCTTGTTCGGCATACTCTTCCCGCTCAGCTACAACTCCAATAAAATCTCCTTGGGTAAATATTTCCACGATTCCGGGGATGTGCGCAATAGAATTTCGATCGACATGATCTAAAGTTTTACCAATAAATTCCCCGTGATCAGCTCCGGCATAGGGGGGGCGAATTACACGACCGTGGAGCATCCCAGGTAATCGAATGTCATGTACAAAGGTTAGTTCGCCAGTTGCTTTGGCAGGAATATCTACTCTAGGGACTGAAGTGCCAACTATCGTATAGTCACTAATAGACTTTAGATCAACATCATCCGCTAAGGCAAGCTCGAAATGATTATTTTTGATTAAATCACCAAAATTAATTGGTGTTTTATCCAAATAAAATAGGGTTCCTTGACTGATTTGAATTTGACTTGGATGGCAAGAAAAGTGTATAGATGCTTGCGTAATTAACCAATGTCTGATTTGCGCTGCAGCCTTACGAAGAGGTATTGCATGAATTTGTATAGAGGCGCTGGCAATGGTTGCACCTTGATTTGGTGCAATACCTGTACTACCCAGAATGATATGGACTTGTTCAATTGGTAGATACAGTTCTTCAGCAATAATTTGTGCAAGAGCCGTACGAATACCTGTACCTAAATCAACATGGCCATGTAGGCCGGTAACGCTATCATCATCCCAGAGGGCTAGAAGGATTTCCTCACCTTCAAGGGGATTCCCTGCGACAAAGGCTGGTTGGCCCGGTGTTGGTGGATGTGCTGGAGGTGGTTGACGTAGGATAAGCAGCACGCCATTCGCTTGACGCAGATCTTGACGTGTATGAACAGATTTATTGCGCGTGATCATTTGTTTGACTTGTTGATAAATTCTGATCAAGATTGGATAACTCTTTAGTCATTAACTGGGCAGCAATGTTGACTGCTTCGATAATTTCAATATGAGTCCCACAGCGGCAGAGATAATGATTTAAAGCCTGTCGTATTTGTATATCGGTAGGATGCGATATTTTTTTTAATAAAGCAACTGTTCCCATAATCATGCCATTTAAACAGTAGCCACATTGAGCGGCCTGAGTTTGTATAAAAGCCTGCTGAACAGGATGTAATTTTTCCTGATTACCAAGGCCTTCAAGAGTAATGACTTCTTTGCCGATTACGGATTTTACTGGAACCGAACAGGATCTAACTGCTCGGTTGTCAACCAGAACAGTACAAGCCCCACACTCGCCCAAACCACAACCAAACTTTGGACCATTTAAAAATAAATCATTTCGAAGAATATAGAGAAGGGCGGTATTGTGTGGAACAATTAATTGGTGGTTTAAATGATTAACATTTAATTGCAATGGGCTTGGATGGGCCTGATCAGACACTTAAGTATACCCCGCGAATTTCGGAATTCGCAGATAATTCAGACATGGAGCCGGAATAACAAATATGGCCTTTTTCTAAAACGTACGTCCGATCTGATACTAATTCAGCAAAATGAAAATTTTGCTCAGACAGTAAAATACTCACACCCTGCGATTTTAACTCGAGGATCATTTGAATCATTTGTTCCACTAATAGGGGCGCTACACCTTCGGATGGTTCATCTAATAATACTAAATACGGGTTACCCATTAAAGTCCTAGCCACAGTCAACATTTGCTGTTCACCGCCACTCATGCGGCCACCCAAGCGGTCTGGCATCTCACCTAAATTAGGAAATAACTGATACAGTTTATCTTCTGTCCAATGAGGGGCTTCTTTACCATCAGGCCATACGCGATATTTTTGACGGCCCACTTCTAAATTTTCAGTGACGGTTAAGTCTGTAAAGATACGTCGATCCTCAGGTACAAAGCCAAGTCCAATTCGCGCAATATCATGAGGATTTGATAAAGAAATATCTTGTCCCATAAAATCAATTTTCCCTTGACGTTTATCCATTAGGCCCATAATGGTTTTTAAGGTAGTTGATTTTCCAGCACCATTACGCCCCATCAAGGCAACGACTTCACCCTGCCTAACTTGTAAATTTACATCAAAGAGTATTTGGGCTGCACCATACCATGCAGATAAGTTTTTTACCTCAAGAAGATTTACTATCTGATTATTTGAGTGCTGATCGATTTCAATTGCGGCTGTAGTCATTTATTTATCCGAGGAGACTTTTTTTTCAAAGGTTTTACCAGTGCCAAAATACACTTCTTGTACTTGAGGATTTGAACGAATATAAGCGGGGTTTCCTTGCGCAATTAATCTTCCACGAGCAAGGACGATAATACGATCTGCATGGGCAAAGACTACATCCATACTATGTTCAGTAAACAAAACGGATAATTTTGTATCGACGACGAGTTTTTTAGTTAGGGCCATTAACTCATTGCGTTCCTTAGGGGCCATGCCGGCAGTTGGTTCATCCATTAATAATAATTGGGGTTTATTAGCCATTGCAATAGCTAACTCTACTCGCTTAACATCACCATAGGCTAATTGATGGCAGGGTCGATCAGCTTGACTGACCATACCCACCAATTCTAGTAAAGAGATTGCCTGATCCCGGCGATAATTTTTTGCATTATTCCAAAAGGTCAAAGTTTTTTGATCGCTAGAATGGAGAGCTATTTGAACATTCTCAATGACTGAAAAAGATAAAAAAACCTGGGCAATTTGAAAAGTACGGCCAACACCTTTACGCCATATTTCTCTTGGTTTAAGACCTACAAGTTCTTGACCGTTTAGGGCGATAGAGCCAGTATCTGCCCGTAACTGCCCATTAACCATATTAAAAGTTGTTGATTTACCAGCACCATTTGGACCAATCAAAGCTAGTAACTCTCCAGATTTGATAGAAAAGTCAATACCATCGACGGCTTTAACACCACCAAAATGTTTACCTAGACCGGAGACTTTTAATAAACTCATTGATTTGTCGTGGAATTATTTAAAACGGTTGAAAAATGTACTAAGTGAGCCGGAGATGCCGTGCGGAAATAGTAGCACTAAGAAAAGGATAATTAATCCCAAGGCGGCGCGCCAATAATCGGTAGATCTAGCAATTACATCATGTAACCATGTAAAAGTGACAGCACCCACAATCGGACCGGTTAGGGCGTTAATACCACCGAGTAAAACCATAACTAAGCCATCAATCGATCGACCAATATGAATCACTTCAGGAGATATACTTCCTTTAGAAAAAGCGAATAGTACACCCCCTAGCCCAGCACAAATTCCAGCAATTACAAAAGCGATTAGTTGTATTTTTTTGACATCAATACCAATTGCCTCAGCACGCATATCCGAGTCACGTCCAGCTCGAAGAGCAAATCCAAATGAAGAAAATAATATGCGCCAAATAGCCAATATTACGACAGTAACAAGAGCTAGAGTTAGATAAAAATAGGTAATTTTATCTTTAAATAATTGGGATGGCCAGACACCGGTCAGGCCATTGCTTCCTCCAGTTAAAGAATCCCACTGGAAGATTACAGCCCAAGCGATTTGAGCAAAGGCGAGGGTTAGCATAGCTAGGTAAACACCGGATAAGCGCACGCTAAACCAGCCAAAAATGAGTGCTGCGATACCAGTTATTAGTGGTGCAAGAATTAAAACTAATTCCATTGAGATACCAAGATAGCGAACTAATAAAGCGGCAATATAAGCTCCTAAGCCAAAGTATGCGGCATGACCAAATGAGTGCATCCCACCTGGGCCCATAATAAAATGCAAGCTTACAGAAAAAATAGTTGCAATTAATAAATCGATTACTAGTACGATCGTGTAGGGTGATTCGCTAGCAAAGTATGGTAACCCCATCAGTAAAAGAATGAATAAAGTGCCAACTATTTTTAGTAGTTGATTGGGAATCTGAAAAGAAGTTTCTAATTCTGAACTATGCGGTTTAGAAATTTGGGGTCTGCCGAGTAATCCCCAAGGTCTGATAACTAGTACGATGGCCATGACTAGGAAATCAACAACTAGAGTTAATTTTGAGAAGGAGACTTCTACTCCGAAGATATTGACTAAGCCGATCCAGACGCAGATTGCTTTTACCTCTGAAATGATCAAGGCGGCGATAAAAGCTCCTGGAATTGATCCCATACCACCGACGACGACGACTACAAATGCAGAGCCAATCGTATGGATATCAAGGTCCAGATTGGCTGATTCTCTAGGTAGTTGTAGAGCGCCACCAAGTCCAGCTAACATCGCTCCAATTGTGAATACAGAGGTAAATAAAATTGCTTGGTTGACCCCTAAAGCAGCGACCATTTCACGATCTTGGGTAGCAGCACGGATTAAAGTACCCCAGCGGGTTTTCTTTAATAAAAGCCAAAGTAATCCCAATATTACGGGACCAATAACAATCAGAAAAAGGTCATAACTAGGAAAAGGTCTATCTAGCAACATGACAGCGCCCTTAAATCCGGGAGCTCTAGGACCCAACAGTTCATCTGGTCCCCATAACCATAAGACAGCGTCTTTAATCACAAGTACTAACGCAAAAGTTGCTAGTAATTGAAATAATTCAGGTGCTTTATAGATGCGTTTTAAGAGAGTAATTTCGATCAATGTTCCAATCAGACCTACTAGGATTGCTGACAACACAATGGCGCTCCAAAAGCCAAAGGCATTGGAAAAAAAAGTTGCTAAAGAATAGGCAATATAGATGCCCAATAGAAAAAAAGAGCCATGTGCGAAATTAACAATACGAGTTACACCAAAAATCAGAGAAAGTCCTGCTGAGACCAAGAACAAGGACGAGGCACTTGCTAAGCCATTGAGGAGTTGTATTGCTAAACTAGAAAAATCCATGGATCTACTCAAAAAGAGGATCCAACCTGAGTTGGATCCTCGACCGATTATTCGTGAGGAAGTTAATTAGACGGACGAAGTTGTTTGACCTCGGCATCACTTGGCATCACTTTTGCACCATCGATATAGCGGAAATTCACCATCACACCTTTACCACCCTCATTTTTAGTTCGCCCTACAAATGCGCCGAGAGTGGATTGGTTATCTTGCGGTCGATAGGTGATCTTCCCCAGAGGTGTATCTACTTGAAGACCTTTGAAGGCAATAATGAGCTTATCTGTTTCTGTTGATTTGGCTTTTTTGATGCCTTCTGCTAAGGAATAAATTGTCGCGTACCCCACAATAGTTCCTAGGCGGGGATAATCATTAAATTTCTTTTGATAAGCATCTACAAAAGATTTATGCTCAGGAGTTTGGATGCCATACCAAGGGTAGCCTGTAACGATCCAACCATTGGGTGTTTCATCTTTTAGTGGGTCTAGGTACTCAGGCTCACCGGTAAGTAAACTAACCACTTCACGATTTTGAAATAAGGTACGGGTATTACCCTCGCGTACAAATTTCGTTAAATCAGCGCCAAATAAAACATTAAAAATGGCATCTGGTTTAGAGTCTGAAAGGGCTTGGACGACACTACCAGCTTCTAGTTTCCCAAGGGGTGGTGCTTGCTCTGAGACAAATTCAACATCGGGTTGCGCTTTCTTGAGAAGAGTCTTAAATGTTGCCGCAGCTGACTGGCCATATTCATAATTCGGATAGACGATTGCCCAACGTTTCTTTTTTAGCGCAGCTGCCTCCGGTACCAGCATCGCAACTTGCATATAGGTTGAAGGTCGAAGACGGAATGTATAGGGATTGCCATTTTGCCAAGTAATCTTATCTGTGAGTGGCTCGGCGGCTAAGAAGAAAAATTTCTTTTGATTTGCAAAATCAGTCACGGCTAAGCCAATATGTGACAAGAAAGTGCCGGTTAGGACGTCTACTTTCTCCCGCGATACAAGTTCCTCTGCAACCCGGACAGCATCACCTGGGTTAGCATTATCGTCTCGTGAGATTAATTCGAGTTTTTTTCCATTAACACCACCCGTAGCATTAATTTGTTCGACAGCCAGGTCCATCCCTTTTTTATAGGGCTCTAAAAATGCTGGCTGAGCTTTATAGCTATTAATTTCTCCAATCTTAATAACACCTTGTGCTTGGGTTGGAACTTGCCAAGTTAGTAAGGTAGCAATAAATACTGTGGCCCAAGACTGCACGTTAATTAACCTCATCATCTTCTCCTAGTTTAAAAATGTTGATATAAAAGATTTACCAAATACTTACGCACTTCATCACCGTACCACATCACTAACCACCGACTTACTAGTTATATCTAAAAATCTCACTTCAAGCCATCTAAGCCTTTAATTTCATGAATCTGGAGACCTCCAACACGCGGTAATGGGCGACCACTATCCGTAACTGCAATTACAACAACAATTTCGTTTTTTCGCGGCGCATCAGAAACGCGAGCCTCAATAGCGTCAAAATGACTTCTTACAAAAGCTGCATCTTTGTGTCCTAAGGGTACATCAATTGCAGTTCCCATGCCGCCTCTTTTTTTGCTCGAGGGGACTAGAGCTGCACCTTTTTCGACGGCAATGCGCAGGCCTGCACCCATTTTGGGATGTAACAGGGCTGCCGCATGCTCGATTTCACCACCCTCACCAACGATCGCTGCTTTACCATAACTATGTGCATCTGAAGGCTTAATTCCGAGTGCTAAAACGCATCGGTCTCCAAGATAGCCTCCAAGCTCTTCACCAATCGCAATCAGTTCATCTAAATGATCAACATACTCCCCTGCACAGGGGTTTTCAATGACTGCCATGGCTAATGCACGCCTGGTCGGGGGATTAATTTCTTGGCCCATTTCAAAGCGTGTCTCATCGACTTGTACGATAAGTTTACGAATTTTAGCTCTCATGATTTTTAGTTCATCCTTGGTGATATGTTGTACTACGCATAATTAAAAAATTGTTAAGCCACACTATCGTTGACCATCCCAAACCGATATTTTATCGATAGCAAGTCCTCCGACGCGAGCATGAATTCTTGCTCCTGTACTCATGGCTAATATATAAACAAGTTCATCTGCAAGAGGAGCACCTGGAACCCGAACCTCAATTGCATCAAAATGACTTCTCACATAACTCGCATTAATATTCGTTAAGGGAACATCGAGGGTTATGCCAGGCGGCCCAACTTTTTTAGTGGAGGAAACAATTGCAATTGCATTACCTGGTTTACCTGCTTGGGTGGTAGCTTGACCTTGCGTATATTTTTGAAATGTGTTGGCATTAGGTGGTCGATCCCCCTTCCAACCTAGTAATTCTCGCATCGCGTAACCACCTGGGACGTGCCACAATGCTCCATGCTCTTGTTCTCCTGCCTCGCCAATAATAGCGCCTTTGCCATATCCTTCAATTGTCGATGCATGTACAGCCATGGCTTTTAATAATTGTTGCGCCATTTGTATTCCGATAGGCTGAAGGACATCCATCATGGGTGCAATATTTTGGACATACTGCCCCGCAAAGGGATTTTTTAGAACCACTGCGATCGAACCCCTTCGCAGTGGTTGATCGGGCTGGGGGCCATTTTCGTGATAGATATCTTCTACGGTAGTTAGAGTACGTCTGATTTCTGGCTTCATTATGTGGGAGTTCATTGATTTAAATTGTGGCGTTGATCAAGTCAAAACTTGTTTTACCGGGAGCATAAAGGGGATTATTGATTTGTCTATGATTGGGGGAACTATTAGAGAATATACTTTGAGAGAATATACTTTGCACTTGATTTTGGCAATTCAGAATACAGCCCCAGATCAAGTGATCATTTTGGAGTGCTTGCGCGACTTCTTTGCCCTTCTCCAGAGCTTGTTTGATTAATGGATATTCTAATTGAGGGACATAGACCGTAATTAGCTTGTCTCCTAAATCAGAATGATCTTTCACATCGCAAGCTCTTTTCCGCTCGATTCGATCATCTTCAAGATTAACGGCATTTGCTATGATTGTTGCAGCAGCGTCAGCGGCGGCCGCGTTACTTGCAAGGACGGTAACACTGTCCGCAATCCCCATAGAAAAACTTCGACCTTGCCAACCGCTGGTGGCTATTCCTCTGACCGGATCTGTAGCACAAATAGTTAATCTAGCATCGAGTTCAACGAAATGATCATTTTGGATCTGGTTATATGTTTGATATGCGTTTGAACAAAGTCCAACTGGCAGAGTTTGTCCTCGTGTTAAATAAAATGCTGCGTCACCACCATTATTGACCCATGCTTTGAGTATTCCAGGGATCTTATAGTATTCCAGAATATGATCTGCAACTGCACCAGCGACAGCGGCCATGGGCGTAATAAATTGTTCACAAAATGGTTGGCAAGCATGCCACATATTTTGAGCAATAAGGCCGGTAAGCTGGTTTTCTGTCACACCCAACCGAATGGGAGATTGCAATAGGTCTAATTCACTAACAAGTTCAGGCAAAATTTGCTGAAATCTTTGCCAAGCTGCGGCATGCGCATCTGCAATACATTGTTGATTGTGCAAATCGGCTTTTGCCCCGATGATTAAGTCGATTGGTCCCCACGAAAAATGTTGATTACCATCAGAGAGTTGGTTTCGTATTGGTCTCATCAATTTTAACCAAGCATGGGTGGATACATAAATGGCCAGTGATTAGTTGCGTCATTTTTTTGAAGCATTCGAGCAGTAGGGGCACCATCTTTATGCCAGCCTCCATGTTGAAGAATATCTTCGATTTTTTCGATGTAATCCATATGCCCACCTAGCAGGCGATAATCATCGAGCTTCATACTAAATTCGATTGGCGCAACAATTGCTGGAGTAGGAACAGTACCAAAACTATTTTAGGCATACGCATTACATCGACCATTACTGTAATGCCTCCGCCTGGCCAAATATAAGCTGGAGCACCACCACAGGTAATATTCACGAGATATTTTTTGATTGCTTGCGTTAACAATATGGGATTTTCAGTAATACCGGCACGTAAACTACCTCCAGCGCCACCTAGAAACAATACTGAGGTTAAAGAAGGTTCACAGTTTTCAATAATTCGATCAATAATTAATTGCACATCCGCCGGCATTGATTTTTCGATGGGTACTAAATTGTTGTCTAACTCGTACCACACGGCATTTGCACCAGTAGTTGAAGTCATTAATAACCTCAGCCCAGGCCAGGCTTTGTCGGGGTCCCATCCCTCGATAATTGAAAGTGGATTTTGGATGTCAGTACCACCCCATCCGGTACCTGGATTAGCTACCTGAAAATAACGACCCGGAGTTGATTTACGGCCAATAATCTTTAATCCAGACGGTTTAATATCCAGACACTTACCGGCTTGGTGTTCTGTTAGAACCCCAGTAATATGATCGTCAACCACCACCACTTCATCTGCTAATCCAAAAAATTGTCTAGCAAATATGCCAATGGCTGCAGAACCGCAACCAACTCGCATATGTTTTTCTTCAACACCATCTACTAATGGCGCTTTGCCAGCTTGAATAATTAAATTAGCTCCGCCTTCAACATCTAACTCAACAGCTTTTTTATTTCCGAGTTGGTGCATTAATTCACAAGTGATACGACCTTCTTTTTTACTCCCCCCAGTTAAATGATTAACCCCGCCAATTGATAGCATTTGTGAACCATACTCGGCGGTAGTGACATGCCCAACAATTTCTCCCTTACATAATATATTGGCCTGTTCAGGGCCTAGATAACGATCAGTATCAATTTTAACTTTATAACTACAGTAGCTAAAAATACCTTCAGTTACTACCGTTACCATATCGATATCTGCGTGTTTACTGGAGACGATAAAGGGGGCTGGTTTGTAATCTGGATAGGTGGTAGATGCGCCGATACCGGTTACAAAAACTTCATTTACGAGGAGTAAGTCGCCATTCCATACATGCGCCTCTTCGGGCTTGATTGAATCTGTAGGCTGCTCATGCGGTCTATTGCCTAAGAAAGGTACGACTACAGAATTTGAAAGAGTCGCATTTTTTTGAAGGATAAGAATTGGATCGAGGCGCAATAAAAAACCATCTTCGTTCGCATATCGATCGCACGCACCAGATTTGCCGGGAGAAATTTGACAAAGGACTGGGCAAGCATTGCATTCAATTTTATCGCTTGCCATGCGATCGTTTCGTGGTTTAGCCCGAGCCATAAATTCAGGTAAGGCCTGAGTATCTCTGACAGATTGTAGTTCGGACTCTGAGAGGTTATTACTAAGGCCGTCTGTTTTATTGTGTGCACTCATCTTAAATGAATAGAATACTTAGTGAGGGTGGATAAATTACCAGATCATTAAAGGCAATAATGAAGGGTTCTATTTGATTAAAATAAGAGTTTATTAAAAACAGCAGTAAAAAATGAATTTCATGTTGCATATACTACACGAAACTAATAAAATCTCAATTAATTGAAACACTAATGGGCGAATTTAACTTATCGTTTACCCTAACCAATAGAAAAGCCGTATTATTTTAAGAGTATGAAGTACGCCAAAACCAATCTAAATTGGTCATCCAATTTTTTTAAATGAATTGAGTATTTATGAGTGCATTTCTTGAGGCAAGGGTCCTCTCTGTCCATCACTGGACTAATCGCCTTTTTTCTTTCACAACGACGCGTGACCAAGCCCTGAGGTTTAGTAATGGGCACTTTACAATGATCGGTTTGATGTCGAACAATAAGCCTTTATTAAGAGCCTATAGTATTGCAAGCCCTAATTATGCGGAGTATCTTGAATTTCTGAGTATTAAAGTGGAGGATGGTCCATTGACCTCCAAACTAAAAGATATTCAAGTAGGAGATAGCATCATTGTTGGTAAAAAACCCACGGGGACTTTGCTTATTGACTATTTAATTCCCGGCAAGAACTTATATCTACTATCTACAGGCACAGGATTGGCACCTTTTATGAGTGTTATTCGGGATCCTGATACTTATGAGAAGTTTGAAAAGGTTATCCTCGTGCACTGTGTGCGAGAGGTCAATGAACTAGCCTATCACGATTATTTAACCAATGAGTTGCCACAACATGAGTTTTTAGGTGAGATGGTATCTTCACAGTTCATGTATTACCCGACGGTAACTCGGGAAAATTATCATCACATGGGGCGTATTACGCACTTAATTGCAACGAATAAACTCACGCGAGATATTGGCTTTCCTGATTTGGATCAAAAAAATGATCGGGTGATGATTTGCGGGAGTAACGAATTTCTCAAAGATATCAAGAAAATGCTTGAAGTAAGACAATTTAAGGAAGGTAATACCACTATTCCTGGAGATTTTGTCATTGAAAAAGCCTTTGCTGAACAATAACTCAGATGACATCTATGGGGCGAACTGCGACGAAAGAAAAATTGATAGGTGTTCGGGGTCTTTCTGCCATTGCGACTCGACAACAAATTTTAAAGGCTGCAATAGAGGTCTTTTCTACTTATGGCTATGAGGGTGGAAGTACCGAGAAAATATCCAAGTTGGCTAAATCTCATGATCGGATGATTTACTATTATTTTGGGAGTAAGCAAGGCTTATATATTGCTGCTATTCAAGAAATCTATAAGCGTTTTAATGAGGCCGAAGCCAAAATTAAGTTAAATATTGAAAAGCCAGTTGAGGCATTAGAAGAAGTGGCGCGTTTTATATGGAATTATTATCAAAAACATCCAGAATTTATCACGCTGTTAAATAATGAGAACTTACATCGTGGCGAGATGATTTCTAAATCTCGTGAAACAAAGCAATACTCTTCTCCAGCTATTTCAGTCGTAGCGACTGTACTTGAGAAGGGAAAAAGTATGGGAATTTTTCGACAGGACATTGTTGCGCGAGATATTTATTTATTGATTGCATCTATGGGATATTTTTATCTTTCCAATCGATATACGCTTTCGGCTTTTTTAGGTGAAAAAATAACTACTAAGGAAAAACTAGCCCACTGGGGTAGTTTTATAGATGATGTTGTTTTGCGGACGGTTTCACTAGTTCATCAACAATCGAAGAAATGATTCAACGCTTCTTTATTTTAAAGGAATAAAACATGGCTGATATTGTCTCTGAGGGTAAATCAGGTAAGGTGGTTATTAAAAATATTGGACTATTACTTTCTGGTAATATTGATCATCCAATATTAGACGCAGATACGATTGTGGTGCATGATGGTTTCATTCAATCGATTGGTAAATTTTCGGAGTTAGATACCAGTAATGCGAAAACTGTTATTGATGTGCATCAAACTTGCGTTGCCCCAGGTTTGATTGATAGTCACGTGCATCCCGTGTTTGGTGATTGGACACCACGACAAAATCAATTAGGATGGATTGAGTCGACCATGCATGGTGGTATTACGTCGATGATTTCTGCAGGTGAAGTGCATTTACCTGGTCGTCCTAAGGATATTGTTGGGGTAAAAGCTTTGGCAATTACTGCTCAAAGATCATTTGACAATTTTCGACCAAATGGAGTCAAGGTTCTTGCTGGTGCTCCTATTATTGAAAAAGGTATGGTGGAGAGTGATTTTAAAGAGCTCTCTGAGGCCGGAGTGAAGCTACTTGGTGAAGTCGGTTTAGGGTCCGTCAAGGCTGGTTATGAAGCCCGTGAAATGGTTTCATGGGCAAGAAAATATGGTATACAGAGTACCATTCATACGGGTGGACCATCCATACCTGGATCTGGTTTGATTGACAAAGATGTGATTTTAGAAGCAGATGCAGATGTGATTGGCCATATTAATGGAGGGCACACTTCTTTGCCGGAAAAAGATGTTTGTGAGCTTTGCGAAAAGTCCTCTCGTGCTATAGAAATTGTTCA
Source organism: Betaproteobacteria bacterium (assembly GCA_009927445.1). GTDB lineage: Bacteria > Pseudomonadota > Gammaproteobacteria > Burkholderiales > Burkholderiaceae > Polynucleobacter. The sequence goes on along the minus strand of RFMZ01000261.1, from coordinate 3,872 downwards.
TAACGGTAATGAAAAAGTAGCGATAGCGGCCGCTCAGGCAGCACTGCAATTAAAGTGTTTACATCGTGTCATTTTAGGTACAGATGGCCCAGCAGGATCAGGTGTTCAGCCACTAGGGATTTTGCGTTTGATAGCATTTATTTCTAGTATGGCGTCTATTCCTGCAGAATTAGTATTTTGTTTTGCAACTGGAAATACTGCTACGATTCGAGAACTCAATGTGGGTTTTGTAGAGGTTGGACGAAGCGCAGACTTTGTATTTATGGACCGTGCTCAGCACACGAGTGGAAAAACCTTGTTAGAAAGTATTCAGCTCGGTGACATACCGGGTGTTGGGATGGTGATGATTGACGGCATTGTGCGTTGTGGTAGAAGTCGTAACACCCCACCAGCCACTCAAGTTCCTGAAGTCCTAACACATTAAAATGATTGAAATAGCGCCTTCATCTAGGGGCGTGGTGACTATTGTCTGGGTATGCGCATTGCACTCACTAATCGATTAATCTAATTTAAGCCCGATAGATTTTGTTAGATTTGAGAAGCGATCGATATCATCATGGACAATTTTCTTAAAGGTGGTTGGATTATCATAGGCTGGCGTGTAGCCAATGGCTATTAGCTTTTCTTTTACTTCAGGTAATTGAACTATCTTTAGTAGACGTTCATACAATTTTGCTTGCAGTGCTACAGGAGTATCTGCTGGCACTAGCAAACCATGCCACTGATTCATTTGATATCCAGGATAGCCTTGTTCTGCGACTGTTGGGATATTAGGTAATTGCAGAGTTCTTTCGGCTGACGTAATTGCTAGTGCGATTAATTTACCTGCTTTAATTTGAGCTGCTGCGCTTGACGCGGTAATAATTGCCATCGGAATTTGCCCGCCAAGAACGTCTCGAAGTGCTGGCCCGCAGCCACCATACGGAATATGTGTAATATTTGTTTTCGCATTGATATTGAGGATTGCGCCAGCTAGATGCTGGGGTGTACCATTGCCACAGGAGCCAAAAGACACCTCATTCTTGGTCGGTTTAGCTGCTGTAATGAGGGCTGCTAGATTTTTATAAGGTGAATCAGCGGGAACTACCAAGACAGACGGAATAAAGGCCACATTAATAATCGGAGTGAGGTCTTTTTTAGGATCAAATGGCATGCTGGTAAATACACCAGGATTAATTGCGTAAGAACTGTTCACCATTAATAAAGAATAACCATCAGACGGCTTGTCTGCAACATGCTTAGCACCGACGTTGCCACTTGCTCCAGCGCGGTTTTCAACAATTGCAGGCTGACCAAAAGATTCTGTGAAGTAGTTCCCCAGTATGCGTGCTAGGATATCTGTGCCACCTCCCACCGGAAAGTTAACAACAATTGTGATCGGTTTACTCGGAAATTGGCTGATTGGTTCTTGCGCTTGGGACAGGGAAGTTATTAGAGAAGTGAGCATCCATAAAGCCGATGCCATCATCATTTTTTTATTGAACCAGTAATTCATTTTAGCTCCTCAGTACAGTCAAATTTTAAGAATGCAGGCATGGTTTAAGATGAGTTTGATAAGAATTTATCTTAGCATGCTTCATCAGGGTTGTAGATGATATTTTATCAATATGGTGAATGAATCCTTTGTTACATCATAAATGTCGAAAAGTCTTTATATCCTTGAATACGCGGAGGTGGGCGGTTGATATTAAGTGGTTAATGATGCCATGACAAACCCTGATTTTTTCAAGGCTTTTTGATGAGCATCTTGTAGTTTTTCAAGATCAGTACTCTGTATCAGATATAAAGGCTCACCCTGAACTACCTCATCTCCGGGAAGTTTTTTTAAGTCGACACCGGCTAACTTGAGGACTGGTGCACCACAGTGGCGCGCGATATCAGAAATAATTCCTCCATCAATTTTTTGGACCCGTCCGTTACTCTCAGCAGTGACTTCTAATGTGTAAATTTTTAAATCTTGGGCGGGTATTTTTCCTTGGAAGTTGATGATTGCCTCCATTTTTTTTAGGGCAGCGCCGGACTCGAGTAATTTTTTGGCTAATTGATAGCCAGCATCAAAATTACCAATACTTGGATCAAAAGCAAGAATATGCGCTGCAAAAAATAAGGATTTTTCTAGGAGTGGGATCGATGCCTTAGGGTCGTTCGCTAGAACTTGTAAAACATCTCTTGCCTCTAGAGCGGGGCCAATACCCATACCAATAGGTAGATCACCATCGGTAGGAAAGGCTTTAACGATTAAGCCGATCTCCTTCCCAACATATTCAAATAAGTGCGCTAGTTCGACCGCTTCTTCCTGAGTTTTAACCTTTGCACTAGAACTATAAGGTACATCGATGACGATGTGGGTAGAGCCGGCGGTATATTTTTTTGACAAAATAGATGCTACCGACCATTTACGTGAATCTAAACCATAAGACTTCGTAATTGGATTAATAGCGTCGTCCAATAATGAATGATTTAATTTGCCGTTCCAGGTAATACAACCATTTGTGGCCTGCACACAAGCTTTTACTTCGTCAAAATTGAGATCCACCTTAGCAAGGACTTCCATCGTATCAGCTGTACCAGAAGCAGATGTAATTGCGCGCGATGAAGTTTTTGGTATGAGTAATCCAAATGCTGCAATGATTGGTATGACTACTAGTGAGACGCGATTACCTATAATGCCACCAAGAGAGTGCTTATCGACAACGATGGATTTCCCCCAAGCGACTCTTGGATAATTAAAGGTTCGGGCATGCGCAATAGAGACAATTTCATCTTCGGTTAAATGTTCTGTACAGGCAATTAAAAAAGTTTGCGCATCATCAAAAGAAAACTTTTTTTGAATAATTGCTGGTATGAGTTGGCTGTAGGATGCACGATTTAAGCTTTTTCCACAAATTTTTTGGTATAAATCTTGTTGGAGTTTGTCGGTTGACTCTAGATTGCAAAGGAGTATTGCTTTGAGTCGACTAATCCCGATTCCTAAACTGAGGTTGTTATTGATTTTAAAGCTGGATATTCCAGCAGGTAGGGGTAAAGACGCTCTTGTTAAGCGCTTCTCAATTTCTTCTGGAGTTTCTCGTTCTCGAGAACTTAGGCGCATGCGAAGGACTTCAATCGGCGCATTAATCTCGATGACACAAAGATGGGGTACTTTTCTTGGAGTAAATGAACCATGCTACGAGAACCATTAGCAATGACATGTACGCCTTGTTCAATGGCATTGAGAAGAGAGGATGGTAACCCATAGTGTAGGCCGTGGGCTTGCCAAGTGATGATGAAATCACCACTGATCTCACGTTCTAAGAACTCTGCCGGACTACAACTATCATGGTCCTCAGTATGCAGCAGCGCTTGACGGGTAATAACACGGCGCGCCACAAGAAATTGATTGTTAGGGAGTAAGGGCATCACCCCAGAGATGAGGCTATCCTTGCCACTACCACTTGGTCCAACGACAAAAAAGAACTTGCCTGGTTGCATGGTTTATTTTTATCAATCGAACTAATTAGTCGTCAAGACCGATATCGACTGGAGGTGCAGCTTGGGTAATCTTGCTTGTAGAAATATAGTCCACACCAGTTTTTGCAATGGCTTGGATCGTTTTGATATGGATGCCACCAGAAGCCTCTATTTTCGCTTTACCTGCGACAATTTCCACGGATTTTGCCATATCTTCGAGCGACATATTGTCTAGCATAATCACATCAGCACCGGCCTCTAACGCCTCTATTACTTGGTCAATACGGTCGCACTCTACTTCAATTTTAGTCAGGATAGGAAGTAATTTGCGTGCACTAGCAACTGCATTGAAGATACTACCGGCAATCACAATATGGTTATCTTTGAGCATTACACCACTATCCAGTCCTAAGCGGTGATTC
>RFMZ01000089.1 GCA_009927445.1 Betaproteobacteria bacterium | reverse complement strand
CCCTAGCTCAACCCAATTGGGCTCATCCCAACACTTGGCTTGACGCGCTGTTGCATGAAAACACATCACATATTGATTGATGCCCAGTCCTAATGGGTTTGATTGCAAAGTTAAGTCTTGAACGAAAGTATCTGGATAAAATTGCGGCGGTAAGCTGATTCTGTTTGGCACAGTTTTACCTAAACCTTGCGCTAAAACTAATCTTGAACGATCTACCGCATGATCATGAAAAGGCACCTGTACAAACTGGTCATAAAAACATCTCGCTAATGGCTCGTAACCTGAGTACTCGGTTTTATTCGCTAAACCAACCACTTTTACCTTATTTTTAAGGCCTTTTTCTGCAGTAGCTGTTTGGTCAATGCTCCTCATGCTTGATTTTTTGGCCCAAGCAGTAACTAGCCCTGATTTGATCAAACCCTGCGTTTCAATAATCACATTCCAATGCCTTACTTGCAAACTTTTTCTGAACGCTAAAAACTCTCTCCAGACATCCTTGAAAGATCCTTTTAGAATTTCTTTTTTCCATCGCCGTAAACTAATCGGAATAATTAAATCAATTCCTAAAAAATCCTCTTTCGTCAGAAGAGGTTCTAATATATTTACATACTGCTCCTCTACTACCCAGGCAATATATGCCTTTGGATAGCTATTTCGAATATCCCAAACTACGGGTAGATTGTGTAAAACATCACCTAGTGAGGAGAGTTTTACTAAAAGAATATTCATCATAGATATTTGAAATTGCAAACAGTCATAAAAAATTTAATGATTTTCTTCAATTAATTCTTGTAATCTCGATATATTAGACGCTAAAGAAAACCGATTAAGAACAAACTCTCTTCCCTTTTGAGAACGTTGTTTAGCCAAATCCAAATTTCCAAGAGTATTCAGAACTGCATTAGCTAATTCCGCTATATTATTGGGCTCTACAAGTATGCCAGTCTCTTCATGTGTAATCGTTTCAGGAATACCTCCCACTCGACTTGCAATAACCGGAACACCCATGTAAAGTGCTTCGATTTGAGCCATCCCTAAAGGTTCGTATACTGAAGGTTGGACTGTCATTGTACTAATTTCTAAAATAGGCTTAATTGACTCCACATGTCCAGTAAAAAAAACATGTTGAAGAAGATCTAATTCAGCAACTAAATTCTCCAGTAGTTGACGATTAGGCCCATCCCCTACAATTAAATACCGTACATTTGGTACCTTTTGTTTGATAAGTACCATCGCATTTAACATGACTTCATGGCCTTTTTCACCGCGAAGCACTGCTATCTGCGAGATCATAGGCCCTGGATTTTCAGCAACCCAATTCCATAGTTCAATAGATAAGCTGTGTGTGGAAGACTGTAATTTTAAAAAGTTAACGCCCGGATAAAGTACCTCAATTCGATCACTCCTAATAGCTTTATTTCTAGTAAATTTTGACTTCATAAATTCACTACAAACGAAAGTTTTTGTAAAAAGGAAATTGTAGGCCATAGAAACTGGGTATCCGTGTTGGAAAGTCTTTATTCGAAATACTTTTGAAGGCGTTAATTGATAAAGCAATTTAGCTAGCCACACAGCATACACACTTAGAATCGCATCCCGGCTACCATGCGAAAGGATCGCAACTGGTTGATAAGCACGACAATTCGTTGCAAGCTGTAAAGACGTGTATAAGTCAAATCCATTGATAAACCGAAGATTGATAACCTCAATTCCCAACAGCTTAGCGGCCTTAGCAATATCACTTTCGAACTTACAAAATAAAATCACCTGATAGTGGATAGCTTTTAAAGCCTCCATTTGCTCTAAAGCCTGTAATTCTTGCCCTCCTAGACTTCTGGAAGTTTCAGTAAAAAATATTGTTCTGGTCATGAATTAAGTGGTGAAACTCCTTCGATATTGCAAGCTTATACGAAACGAAGATCTTTCAAGTGGATAATTCAACGAAAAGATATTCACGCCTGAATTTTCTGCAAAATAGTTTTGACAGCATCTTCTGGACTAATTGGCTGGAAATTTGGCATTAGTAAACGATGATTTTTCCAGTCCTGATAAATTTGCTTGAGTGTCTCAAATATCGAATCAGAATCTAGCGTGTGGCTTAGATAACTCTGTCGTTCAAGCAAGACTTGGTCCAATTCGGGATTACGATTTGTAATCCCCCAGATCGGCCTCGTTGTCCAATAGTAATCATAAGACTTCGAAGGAATATACTCTGCGCACCATTCATAATCTCCATGTAATAGTAAGAGGACATCTGCCTTGCGCATTAGTTCCATAATCCGCTCACGACCTGACTTTCCTGTTACAGAATCATTTTCAATCCGGCCATGTGAGTTAACGCATTCTGATAAGTGAAGCCGATTCAGTGCCACTTTACTTTGATGATCCAATCCTGCTCCATACACATCAATCACGATCAACTCTTTAGTACTTGGATACTCTGTGAATAATTTGGCTAAAGCTTCTAAAACTGGGGCAATTGAACGATCGTCAGCCAATGAGCCAAAGTGGGCTATATGTAATTTATCTATATATTGGAAAACTGGTTGGGCAGCAAAGCAACCAGGTGGTAATGCCCCAGGAAAGACAACAAAACCTTTATCACCCAACTCAGGATGACGCAGTTTTGCAAAATCAAGGGCGCCTTGAGTAAACCACCAAACATGATCAGCATCAGAACAAATCAGCTTCTCTAAATATTGTACAAATCGTTTGTCCTTTGTTTTTCTGGGACTAACTCCATCATCTGTTGGATTATCACGAATGACCATCGGATCGTGTATTTCAGCAATCCAAGGTACTCCTGTAGCTTTTTTAATAAGATACGCTGCGTAATGAGCAGACCATGCGCCTCCAGATGAATAAATTAAATCTACTTCTGCGTTTTTAACGAATTGCTTCCCTTTAAAGGCGGCGGCATAAGACCATGAGGCTTGGCTAGATAGGCCCCAGATAAGCTTCTCTAGGATGGTCAGTGGCAACAATATCATTGATACCAATGGGGTAAGGGTTTTATAAATAAGCCCCCTGCCGTATCTTTTTGCTACCCAATGTCTTAAATCAAATCTTAATCCAGAAGGGCCCCATGGAAGTAGTTGAAAATGCCTCAACCGTGTATCCTTCTCTCCTGTAATCGCACTTAAAACGACTAACTCTATTCCTTGATCTTGCAAATAAGGTATCTTATCAGTAACCGTCAAGCTAGCAGCCCGACCGTCCATATTGAAGCCGTGCGAGATAATTAACCAGCGTTTGAATTTTGTCATGATTAGATTATCCTATAAGCCTTTGATAGGTTTAAAATTAAAGGCACGAACCTAAATATCTTATATGAATCAACTTGCGCCACTAGTTCTTTATTGTTGCTCCTACTCGAAAGACTTAAAACGGGTAGAACGACTGTTACATAGTCTAGAACGGCACAACATCGATAAACTGGATGTCTATATATCAGTACCTGAGAAGGATATCTCCTTATTTAAGGATTTATTATCGTCACATCGTTTCACACTCATTAATGAAAAAGATATCCTCCACACAAATCCAAAGATTAATCAAGATAAGCTGTATTCGCAACGGGGCTGGATTCAGCAACAAGTTATTAAATCGGAATTTTGGCGTCTCAATCTATCAGAGAACTATCTTGTATTAGACTCAGACTGCGTTTTTATTAAAGATTTTTCGTTAAGTGACTTCATCGCAAAAGACCAAATACCCTACTCGATCGTCCATGAGGGAAGAGAAGTTTTGCAGGCGACACAACGATTTGGTCCAAACAACGCAAGACAAGGTTTTTTGAAAGATCGTCAACCGATTAAAAAAATCATGCAACGAAGTGGTCCAGTTATTTATGATTTTGGATATGCCCCATTTTTATGGAGCAGAAAAGTTTGGGCTGCGTTAGATCAATATCATCTTTCACCGAATAATATCAGTCTACTCGAAGCGATATTAAGTTGTGATTCGGAATTTACTTGGTACGGTGAGTCCTTAATCAAATTCCAAGCAATCCCTATCTACCCTAGAGAGCAACTATTCAAACACTATCACTATGAACATCAATTCTGGCAAGATCAGGCGATGGGTTATAAAGAAGATATCTTAAAATATGACTACTTAGGAATCGTATATCAGTCGAACTGGCAGACTTGGGAAGATTTTGGGGCTTCAAATAAATCGATGCCCTCTAGGGTTCTTCGGTCTATCAAACGCTTACTAAAATTGCTTCGCTTTAAGCTGCAATTGATGTAACCATCAAAAGCTATCTAATCATTTATGCTTGATTTAAGTCGAATCACCCTCTTTTGTGTCGAGACGAGAGCTCCACACTTGGCTCTGTTTGCTATTGAAAAGTGCACTCGATTCGCAAAGTTTGGGAAGGTGATCTTAGCCACAAACCCAGATTTACAATTTTTTTTACCAGATCATATTACGCGTATTGCAACACCCCCAATTACTTCTACCGAGGCCTATTCGGAATACCTGTTAAGCGATCTTACAAGGCACTTTATCGGTACTCACGTTCTGGTCATTCAGTGGGATAGTTTTATTCTTGATCCTCAACAATGGTCTGATGAATTTCTAAATTATGATTACATTGGAGCGCCTTGGCCCCATCATCCGAATACCCCAGTAGGTAATGGTGGGTTTTCCCTACGGTCGGCCAAATTATGGCAGATCCTTGCACAATTACCTATGCAAAAAAAGCATCCTGAAGATCAAGCAATTTGTATCTTTAATCGCTACAGGTTAGAAAATGATTTCGATATTCAATTTGCACCCATCGAGGTCGCAAGGCAGTTTGCCTTTGAACGAGGAAAAATGCAGACAACCTTTGGGTTTCATGGTCTTTTTAATTTCGATTTAGCACTACCTTCTTCAGAGCTACTTTCAGTGCTATCTTCAATCCCAAAGATTTTTTTAGGAGGGCAAGACACGTATGAACTGATTAGCTGTTTAATGAGTTCACGTAAATATTCTGCTGCCGAACTACTACTGAAATCATCAAAGCCCAAAGGTAAGTATTGGAAATGGCACCTTAAATTATGGTTAAAATGTGCTTTTAACCGCTATTTCTAAATTTTTATTCATAGTCAAACACTGCTGATATCTACTGATGGCAATGTCCTCTTGTCTCGTTTGCTGTGTCCCTAATTCCTCTAACCTACAAAGCATTCCACTTAAACCTTGAAACCGCCCCTTTATAGTATGCATTTTTCCTTAGTAATGTTTTTATTGCTGGCATTATAAAATCTTGTGCCCTCTAAATATTCCCCCTTGTGGGCTGCTTGAACAAAAATGATTAGGTATTTTATGAAAAAATATGTGTTGTTTCGGATTTCGAGTAAGGGATATCCTAAAATTAAAGTTGACACATTAAGTAAGTTGGATTGCTTATTTAACCTGATGAGCATCTTTAAGGGGTGGGAATTTATTTGTGTTGCTGATAATTGTGATGAGTCTTTATTGGCTCATTTAAAGTCCCAGGAATTTTCAATACTCCTTGAAACGAATTTAGGTAATCCTGGTTCGTTTTGGCGTTTATATGAGGTTGCCTTAGGCTTAGCGAAAAATAAAGATATTTTTTACTTTGTTGAGGATGATTATTGGCATCTACCGCAAGCCCCAACTGCAATTATTGAAGGTCTACAGTATTTTGATTATGTAACAAGCTATGATCATCCTGATAAATATCGTGAATCAAATGGGGTTTTAAATCCCTATGCAAAACTTAATCAATTTTCTGAGTCAACGCAAGTTGTAAGGGGTAATGCGTTTTTGTGGCGCACATCCAACTCCACAACCATGACATTTGGCTTACTTGGCAAAACTTTAATAGCAGATGCTGATATTTGGTCTATGACAAGCTATCGAAAAGGTGACTATGATTTTGAAATATTTTCTACGCTTACCAAACAAGCATTCCTATTGAGAAAAAGATATCTTTATTTACTGAGTAAGATGAAATTCTTTTTTAAGCCTAAAAGGTATTTGGGAGTTTGCGTTCCTGGGCTTTCTCTTCACCTGGAAATCGCTTATCTATCAAGAAAAGATATTGAGCGCTTTCAATTACCAATTTAGCTATGTCCTTAAAAATCAATGCAAATGTAAGCTACATCATTCATGCACCTCATTATGATGCTAACTCTGGTGGTCACAGCGCAATGCACTTTTTAGCCCATCAACTTCACTGCCTAGGGGTTAAAGATGTTTTTTTAACAACTTCAATTACAAATAAGCGGTGGTTTAGTACTTCACTAGAGTCAATTGCTACTGATCAGATAGTGCCTAATCTTACTTGTGCCTATTTAAAGTTACTTGTATCTTTGAAAAAGTATGTTTATTTCTCGACCTTAGTTAGAAAAATTAATCGGCAAATACAAAAGATACTTCCACTCATTGTTTGGCAGTATCTGGATATCTCTAAAACGGTCGTTGTGTATTCTGAAAATGAAATTGGTAATCCACTTGGGGCGACACACATCGTAAGATGGATCATGCGTGAACCTTTAATTGGGGATGGTGGTGACTATGGTGCGTCTGAGCATATTTTTTTATATCATGATTTTTATGCTGTTGGCAGTCAATATAAAAAACAAATTAAGGGTGTATTAACAGCCATTGACTTAGATTGGCATTTAAAAACATACGCAAATCAAAAAAAGTTAACAAGAACTGGGGGAGCATATCTCATTAAAAAGGGTGGCTACAAAAATCTCACTCTTCACCCCGATGACTATCAATGTGTTGACTCCTTATTTGAAAACTTAACTGATACTGAAAAAAATGAGTTTTTTAATCAGATTCAAGTATTTATTTCATATGACCATATGACATTTTTGTCCGTTCAAGCAGCCTTAAGTGGCTGTTTAAGCATCATTATCCCAGACGATGAAGGACAGTATTCGAAAGAAAATTTAATAAAAGTAAATAGAATTCCTGGTATTGCTATCGGGTTTGACGATATTGATTGGGCTCAATCAACTCAAAATTGCTTGATCCCCTATCTTGAAAATTTAAACAGAATACAGCTAAATACAATATCTAACTTTAAAAGTTATTTTGAAAAGCTACTAAGCTCAGAAAAAGAGTACCATTACTAAGTCAAAATTGCTCTCTAGAAAAAAAACTACATAAAAGAGTATTTTATTGGGTTAACAAAGTTCGTAGTGTCACTTTTTTCGTTCACGATTTTTTATTCTTTGTAAAAATAAAATAAGTACCATAAAATTGATGATGGGGCGAATCAATGTTCCTAGCGTTAGAAAAGGATTAATTTGAATAAATTGGCCTGTCAAAAATACTTCCGTCTTATTCCCTTGGAAGTGATACACCGGAATTAAGTCTAAGGTGCCGCCATACAACATGATTACAACCGGCACAAGTATTTTGAATTCATTCATGCTAAATAAAATACCGATAATGGGTAAGTAAAACAATAACGCATATGGTCCAGAGTTAACTGAATAATTAGTTATAAAAATAATGGCAATAATAATTAAATCATTTTTAGTACACTTTTTTTCATATACTAATTTGAGAAGTTTGAACAGATAAATGAAAACTGTCAACTTGATCACAAGACTTACTATTGATGGCACCTTAAATTCATCAATTAGTTTTACTAAATAACTTATTGCAGTGATAGAAGTCGGTAATGTTAGGACCTCTGCAGGACTTAATAACCCTTTTTTAGTAGCAAATCCTAGAACATTTAAAGGCAACATATAAAATTCTTGGCCTAGGACTAAGCCTGATAGAATAAATATAAAAGCCGAAAGTAAAGGTGCTAAAAAAAGAAAATGCTTATTATCAGCAACGTTTCTATAGTCTATCAACCTGACTAGGTAAATGATTAAAAAATAGGGCTTCAGATTAATTAGGATCGCAAATGAGAGTGCCTTTACTAGTTCAGTTTTAGAGTAGATGTAAATAG
>RFMZ01000226.1 GCA_009927445.1 Betaproteobacteria bacterium | reverse complement strand
AAGAGACTTGAGTTTTAGACCAAACATGATTGTGTCATAGCGCGATTTATAAAGAAGCGATTGGGTTGTAATTAACTGGTCTTGAGAATTCAGTACATCGATATTGATACGTACTCCTACCTCATAGCCCACTTTATTGGATTGTAAAGAGGTTAAGCAGACTTTTCGGCAGCTTCATAAGCTTTGACTTGAGATAAACCACTATTAAAGCCTAGGTAAGCTTGTTTAGCCGCTGTTGCATTCGTTTTTTTTGTGAGATCAAACGTCGCTAATGCCTGATCATATAATGCTGCGCTTTGTCTTGATGTAGCAGTGGTTAGACCACCAGAAAAAATTGGCACGGATAATTGCAGGCCAAGAACATTTGAGTAATAAGTAGTAGGGACCGATGTTGATAAAGACCGCAGTTGAGTTGTGTATCCGCTAGATCCGACAAGATTGAGGGAGGGCAGGTGGGCAGCTCTTGAACCAGCATAGGTGCTTTTGGCTACCTCAGCATTGAGTTTACTTGCAAGTACAGAATAATTCACTTCTTCTACTTGCTTAGTCCAATCATCCATCGTCTGACCAGTAGGTATCTTTAATGTCTCAATGAGTTCCGATGACGCGAGAGCGCCTTTATTTTTATTGAGATATTTAATTTTACGATTTGCACAACAGTTTCTATTTTGGCCATTTTAGACAATGGCAGGATCGCATCAATTGGAGTACCTACAATTTGCTCAAGAGTCGACTTTTTGATAACTAGATCAGCTTGGGCAAAAATTTCTTGGGCGATTACTAAATCATATCTTGACTGAGCCTCATTAGCATCAACGATGGTTGCTGTGCCAACTTCAAAGTTACGTTTTGCTTGATCAAGTTGCTGTTTAATCAAAAACTTTTTATTTTGGATGAGGTCTAGGGAGTCCTGCGAGTTGAGTGCATCAAAATACGCTTGCGATACGCGAACGATGAGGTCTTGTTGGGCTTGGGCAAAATTTGCTTCGGCAACTCCTGTTAATAAGTCGCCTTGTCTAAATTTCTCATAAGCCACCCAATTAAATAATGGTTGAGTAAGTGAGACACCATAAGAGGTTGAAGAAAAGGATGCGTCTGTTCGACCGAGATTAGGGTCAAAACGTTGATCAGTCGTACTTGTATTGTAAGTACCTGTAATTTGAGGTGCTAAGAGAGAAAATGCTAACCAGTAATTTTCTTTTCCAGCAAGGTAAGCATTTTTTGCTACATTATAACTAGCGTCGTATTTGGCGGCTTCTTGGAATAATCGTATGAGATCTTTCGCCTGAGGGTGCTTAGCGTCGACAAAGCGTGGCTCGGTACTTTTTTCTGGATCACCAACTTTAACTGGAACAACATCTGTATTACTGGTCAGTGGCTTACGCTGAGCCCATAGATTTAGTGGCAACATTTGAGCCGCAATCATGGCAAAAACGATCAGGATTTGACTTGGATAACGATTAGTATTCATTCAGAGTTGTCTTAAAAGATCTATTATTTTGCAATGACTTCAAACAGGATTTTTGCTAGATCAAATCAATATCTTTAGATTTTATCATTCCTGATCTTTATTGTTCATTTAAAAAACAAATGAATGGCGAACAGAACTGTCTACTAAAGAGGGTACGAGAGCTTCAAATAGCTTCTTTTGTTGAAAATAATCGTGACTAACTCGGCGAATGACTGTAGCACTCATGAGACGTTCATCTCCAATAAATACAAATAATTTACCACCCACCTTGAGCTGGTTTTGAAGGGCTTGGGATACTTCACAGACACCACCCGATAAGCAAATTAGGTCATAGCTGGTATTTGAGCTTACTTTCCAGCCTTGCAGAGCGTCGCCAACTTCAACGCGAACATTTGGAATACGGCATTTATTCAAATTGACTGTAGCAAATTCTGCAATTGCAGGGTTGAGTTCTACTGTTGTAACAAATTTAGAAAAGTATCCCAATAACGCCGCCATATAACCCGAACCCGAACCCACCTCTAAAACCTCTTCCTTACCATGCGGCATAATCGCTTGCAAAATCCGCGCTTCAATTCTTGGTTCTAGCATGACTGCTGAGTTTTTAGTGATGGGGTGGTCTTGAAGAATAGGTAATTGAATATCAGAAAAGGCGAGGGTAGTTTGCGCTTCTTGCACAAAAAGTTCTCGTTTAATAATACTTAATACCTCTAGAACGCGGGGCTCTAAAATTCCCCATGGGCGTATTTGTTGCTCGATCATGTGATGGCGCGCAGTGCTAACGCTCCATGAGGGCGTATTCAACGAATTCGGATCAAAAGTTGAAGGGGTATTCAGCGTATTCGAGGAAAGGGTATTCGAAACTTGAGAGCCTGGAGAGCCTATTAAGACAGTCATTTTGTATTGATTTTCTCGATCAAGGGTTTACATTATCAAAATCAATTAATATTCTACTGTGAAACCAAATTCTAACTCTGTAACAAAATCAAGAAGCCTTTTTAGTCGACCACTCGTTAAGTGGAGTCTAGTACTGGCCTGCCTGAGTGCTATTTTAGCCCTAGCTTGGGTATTTGGTAGACCTTATTTTGGAATCAATCAGATAGCTTATCGAACGGTTACCATTGAAGAGGGTCCATTAACGGCCACGATTCGCGCTAGTGGAACGCTCAACCCAGTTCGGTCCGTGACTGTTGGCACTGGTGTTTCAGGAATGATTCGAGAGCTTAACGTGGACTTTAATGACCGCGTGCGACAGGGTCAAGTAATTGCCCAAATTGATCAACGAGAATTTAAGGCTAAATTTGATCAAGCGCAGGCAAATTATGATTTAGCCCTGAAGAATCATGAATATAATGTTCGTTTACAAAAAGAGGGCTTTATTTCTCAACAAGCCTTAGTAGGTACGGAGGGTGTTATGAAGGCTGCTTTTGGGGCCCTAAACTTAGCCAAAAAATCATTGGATGACACAGAAATCCGGTCGCCTGTAGACGGCGTTGTGGTTAAGCGCAGTGTCGAGGTAGGGCAGACGGTGGCTGCTAGCTTGCAATCCCCCGAAATCTTTGTAATTGCCAGAAACTTAGCTGAGATGCAGGTTGAAACCTCAATTGATGAGTCTGATGTTGGTCGAATTGAGGAGGGGCTTGAGGCCACATTTACGGTAGACGCGTTTCCGGGCCGAATTTTTCGTGGAAAGGTTAAGCAAGTCCGCAAATCTCCTGTAAATATTCAAAATGTGGTTACATATACCGTTTTAATTAGTGCCAACAATCCAGATTTCAAGCTACTACCTGGGATGACAGCGAATGCTCGGATCATTATTGAACGTAATGAGAAAGCTTTGAAAGTAGCTAATACGGCTTTACGCTTTCGGATGCCAGCACAAACGTCAACCGCGGAAAAGAAATCCTCAACGAATAAACCCGCAGCCGCAGATAGCGCTCAGTCAGGTGCAAGCCCCGGAATGAGTAGGGGAAGTCGGGGAACAGGTATGGCGGGTAACTTGAGAAGTGTCTATGTCCTTGAGCAAGACGGTCGTAAACAAACGCCAATCCGTAAATCCTTTCGTTTGGGGATTACTGATGGAGAGTATTCACAAATACTGCCTCTTAAAGAAGGGGAAGAAGTTGATCTGAAAGTAGGGGATTTAGTAATCATTGGTATTGAAGGCCAAACTGGAGTCAAGACCCCAGCCACTGGTGGCGCACCGCGCATGTTCTAGATGTCATTTTGGAGTATTCATCAATTTGTACGATTGGCGCTCAAATGCTCTTAATTCAAACTAAAGATTTAGTAAAAGCCTATGGTGAGGGGGTGCAAGAGGTCAGAGCTTTGGATGGTGTCAGCTTAGACATTGAGCAGGGCGATTTTGTAGCGATTATTGGAGCCTCTGGATCTGGTAAATCTAC
>RFMZ01000266.1 GCA_009927445.1 Betaproteobacteria bacterium | reverse complement strand
CTATGGCTCGGTTACCAGATTTAATCGAGTTCGCTCAAGAGCATCATCTTAAAATTGGCACGATTGTTGATCTGATTAAATACCGCAGCCAACATGAAAGTATGGTTAAGCGGGTAGGCTCAAAATTGATCCAAACTATTTGGGGTGAGTTCTTAGCTACGCTTTATCAAGATCAGCCTAGTAATAACTTACACATCGCTTTAGCCAAAGGCTCGCCACAGCCTGATCAAATTACCCTGGTGCGAGTCCACGAGCCAACGATCCTTTTGGATCTGCTTGATCAAACTGCTGGAGATCACTCCTGGTCCTTGGATAGTGCCCTTCAAAAAATTGCCAGCTCTGATTGTGGTGTGGCGGTCCTTTTAAATATTGCTTCACAACAAGGCGTTTTTAACCAGTGGTTAAACGAGTTTATTCCAAAAAATGTTGACTCTTTAGAATCTGGGCCAAAGATTCGTAAATATGACTTTAGGACTTATGGTATCGGAGCGCAGATTTTAAAAGACCAAAAGGTTGGGAAAATGCGCCTTTTAGCAAAGCCTGGCCCCCTGTCTGGTATGTCAGCCTATCAACTGGAAGTTGTAGGCTATTTAGACCCAAAATAACTTTTTTGTTTTTTAACGTACCGCATACCGGAGCTCTTGATGATTGATACTTCAGCTAGTCCAAATATGGCCCATAACTCCTCTGAGGAAGTTCACGCAGTTGATTTTTTAGAGCCAAATCTTGAAGGCGCTGGGCTTCGTATTGCCATTGTTCAAGGTCGTTTTAATGAATCTATTGGCAATGCACTTCCACCAGTTGCATTGCAGAGTTAATTCGTTTAGGGGTTACTAACGATGATATTTTGTTAACCACTGTTCCCGGTGCATTAGAAATTCCCTAGCCCTCCAAAAACTTGCTGAATCAGGGGAATTTGATGCACTCATCGCCTTAGGTGCTGTCATTCGCGGGCATACTTATCACTTTGAACTTGTTTCTAATGAGTCTGGCGCAGGTATTACTCGAGTTAGCCTAGATCTTGGTATGCCAATTGCAAATGGGATTTTGACCTGTGATACGGATGAACAAGCCATGGCCCGTGTGAAGCAAAAAGGGGCTGATTGTGCTCTTGCAGCAGTCGAGATGGCCAATTTTTGCCTAGTCCTGCAGGATCAAGAAGAAGATGCATAATCCGTATCTGACGCAAGCGCATAAATTAGTTTCGTCTAAGCAAATAAAACGCTCCCTGACCCCTAGGCGTCGGGCTCGTGAATATGCTCTTCAAGGCATCTACCAATGGCTCGTCGTGAAAAGTTCTGGAGGATTGCCTAGTGAAGGACACATTTCAGCTCAGTTGGCTGAAGATCCTGCCTTTATGAAAGCCCAGAGCGCATTATTTGAAATTTTGTTTGCTGGAGTATGTACCAATTTTGATACCCTAGAATCAACAATTAGTAGTCATATAGACCGTCCAATTAA
>RFMZ01000174.1 GCA_009927445.1 Betaproteobacteria bacterium | reverse complement strand
GAGAGGATCATGGCATCATTGATTAGGCCTCGGGTATTTTTACTTGTTGCTATCCCTGCTCCGATAGGGCCAGTTTTCAGTGTGGAGTTTTTTAGAATTTGAATGGGGTCCATTCTTTAGGGGTTGGAGACTGTAATTTTTTTCCTATCCATGGATTCGTTTTAAAACCAAAGCCCGCTTGTCGAATAGCTCTTGCCATTACTTGCATTGCAAACTCTACATCCGCAATTTCTTGAATGAATTGGTCTTGGTACGCCAGTTTTTTTTGGATGACGGGAATAATATGAGTTATGCTAGATAAGACTAGTCCTACAAGGACAGTACTACTAAGCATTTCTAACATATTCATTTAGAATTCGATCGCTTGGTAACAGGATTTTTATGGCGCGACAAGTCCAGACTTCTTTTACGAATAGAAGCAAGTTCAAATTGCTCGTGTTGAAGGCGGCTTTTTTGCATTGATCGTAACCAATGTCGTTGGTGCGCTTCGTTGGTATGTAAATAAGTAAGGCTAATCTGGGTAGCGATACCCAGAAGTACGAGCGAGACCAGCAGTTCAATCAAGACATAACCATTTTTCATGGATATGATCATCCTGATATTTGGATTACAAGGAGCCTCGTTTGGCGAAGGAGTTTACTGAAAAATGAGTCAGACTCGCTTTATTGAGCTATTAGGGTTTGAGGTACCTTGTCGGATCACTAACTCCAGCCTGATTAAAACCCTCTCGCCGAAGCCGACAGGATTCACAAAGGCCACATGCAAGTCCTTCATGATTGGCCTGATAGCACGACACGGTCAAAGAAAAGTTAACGCCTAGCGACGAACCTGTATGGATAATCTCGGCTTTATTCAGAGCGATTATTGGTGCGTGAACTCGTACCGACCTTTCCTCTACGCCAATGCGTGTGGCAAGATTAGCGAGTTGTTCAAATGATTTGACATAATCAGGTCGACAATCTGGATAGCCCGAATAATCAACCGCATTTGCACCAAAGAAAATATCAGCAGCGCCTAAAGCCTCCATCCAGCCTAGTGCGCAAGAAAGCATAATCGTATTTCTTGCGGGTACATAGGTTATTGGGATCTCTGAAGTATGTTGATTTGTTGAGTTTGATGGGTCTTTTGGGCCTATTTGATTCACAGGAACATCTATATGTATATCAGTCAGAGCTGAGCCACCAAACTTACTCAGATCTAAATCGATGATTTCATGACGAGCCACAGCATATTGCAGAGCAATTTTTTCAGCAGCAATTAGCTCAGAAGAGTGCCTTTGTCCATAACGAAAAGACAGGGCATAAGTGCTGTAACCCAGATTTTTTACTAAGGCAATTACTGTTGCTGAGTCTAATCCTCCTGAGAGGAGAACAACGGCAACGTCGCCTTTGCGCCTAGGTTTAAACTGCGCAAAACTGTTGGGGGCAAAATCGCCGACCATTTTATTTTAGGGCAATAATCATGGTAACAGCCGTACTTGCTGATTTACTCGTCGGATATTTTTTGACAATGGACTCTAATGTTTTTCGAGCATCCGCTTTTTTACCAGTTTCAATTTGGCAATTAGCAATGGTAATAAGTGTTTCTGGAGTTCGCGGATGATCTGGATAGCGCTTGATTAAATTTTCAGCAATTGCGATACTTGCTTTGTAATCTTTATTAGCGTATTTACTATTAGCTAGCCAGTAGTTGGCTAGAGGTGAGTAGGGGCTATTAGGATATTTGTTGATAAATTCATTCAACAAGTTTTCAGCTTTAGAAGCACTACCATCTTGGAATTCTTTTAAAGCGAGTTCATACGTTTGCTTTTCTATGGGCGTTATTGGCCCTTTTATACCTTCAATATCAACCATCTCCGGTTCAATTTGTTTTAAACGATCGTTGAGCTCCTTAAAGTAACTTTTTAGTCCACCTTGCAGCTCTTCAATAGTTTTTTCAAGTTCTTCTACCTTACCCTTGAGAGCCGCATTCTCTGATTTAAGGCTCTCATTGGCATTTGACAAGACAAGGATGGCACGTTGATTCGTTTTATTTTCGTCGGTAATAATAGTAATATTTTTGTTTAGATCAGCCAGACTTTTAGTCAACACATTAATTTGCTTACGGGCGTCATCATCTTGGAAAATCGCGTGGGCCGGTAGCGGTAGCACTATCAATAGTACAAACAATATCGAATTAATTAGAACGACTTGTAATAAACCAAGGTAAGGCCAACCCAATATTGTTTGGCTTGACTGCTGAGAGCTTATCAATTGCACGGGCAACGATTATTGATAAATTAAGTCAGCACGACGATTTTCTGCACGAGCAGCATCGTCCGAATTAGGAACTTTGGGTTTTTCTTTGCCAAGACTGACAGCTTCCATTTGGTTTTCAGCTACACCAAGTAGATTCAAAGCTCTGCGCACTGCATCTGATCGTTTTTGGCCTAGAGCCAAATTATATTCGGTTGTACCAGAATCATCCGTATTGCCTTGAATAATCACTTTTTGATTTTTATTGGCATTTAGAAATTTAGCATGGGTTGTTAGGGTAGCTTGATCACCTGCTTTGACAACATAGCTATCAAATTCAAAGTAAAAGCTTTTATTAAAGAGGGGATTTTAGGATCATTCCAAGGCTGATTGGCAAATGGATTCGGTTGCGACGTTGCAGGGCGGATCCAGCAGCAGCCTTCTTAGAGGGGCCATCAATGTCATCCAGCTTAACCCCCGATGCGCAGGCTCCAAGAATTAGGGCCATCGTTAAAATCAAAAACAAGTTCAGGCGACGATATAAAGAATATCCTGATGTATGGTTTAACTGCATCGAATTGGATGTCATAGTTGTCATTTTTTAGTCCT
>RFMZ01000250.1 GCA_009927445.1 Betaproteobacteria bacterium | reverse complement strand
AAATCGTTTAGTGTTTTGGAGTAAAGAATACTCCCGAAGTTACTTATCAAGTCATCCTTGGTGCTGGTGGGCGCCTTCGGCTTTGCCAACCGAGTAAAATAAACCCGCAGTGCAGTAATTAAATCCCTCAGAGTTATTTAAACTGTTTTATTTCTGCCAATAAATAGGTTGTTCACCATGTTTACTAGTATTGACTACTACTGGATGCAGCAAGCATTAGATCTTGCAAGTCTTGCACGAACGATTTGTCAACCAAATCCCCGCGTAGGCTGTGTAATAGTCAAAGACAATGCTTTACTTGGGCAAGGCTATACCCAAGCACCTGGCAATCATCATGCAGAAATCATGGCTCTAGAAGATGCAAAAAAACAAGGGTACCCAGTCTTTGGTGCAACTGCATACGTTACGCTAGAACCTTGCTGTCATTATGGTAAAACCCCACCATGTACTGATACTCTGATCAAAAGTGGCATACGCCGTATTGTGATCGCAGGTCTTGACCCCAATCCCCTAGTTGCTGGAAAAGGGATAAAAACTTTACAAGATGCTGGAATTGAAATTGAGGTTGGTCTTTTGAATCAAAAAGCCGAACAAGAAAATATTGGCTTTATGAAACGTATGCGCTTGGGCCTACCTTGGGTTCGTCTTAAAATTGCCGCTAGTTTAGACTCTATTACGGCACTACCAAATGGTAAAAGTAAATGGATAACTGGTCCATTAGCCCGTCAAGATGGTCATTTATGGCGTGCACAAGCTAGTGTTTTGCTAACTGGAGGGGGGACTGTTTTAGCAGATGATCCTGAGCTTAATGTACGTGGCATAGAAATCCCAAATCAACCACTACGGGTTATTGTTGACTCGCATTTAGAAACACCCTTGCAATCAAAAATCTTACGTAATGGTAAAACTCTGATCGCCTATGCTGCTCTGTCATCAGATCATTCTTTAAAAACTCAAGATGCCTTATTGAAATGGGAGTCGAATTAATCCACTTACCTAATCAAAATGGCAAAGTCGACCTTCTAAAGCTTCTTCAATATCTCACCACAGTGCATCAAGCGAATGAAGTCCATGTTGAAGCGGGATCCAAACTCAACGGCTCACTGATTCGTGAAAATTGCGTGGATGAGTTACTCATTTATCTAGCTCCCAAGCTATTAGGCCAAGGATTAAGCATAACCAATCTTGGCCCTCTATTCGATATCCCCGAGGGACCTGATTGGGAATGGTTAGAACAAAAAGTAATAGGCCCCGATCTTCGGCTTCGACTAGTCAAATTACTGAATTAAATAATGCTAGTGATATAGCCGTATAATTAGATTATGAATTTGGAAGCAATCTTAAACTGACCTAAATCTCCTCATTGACACTGCACTATAGGTTAGAAACTAAAAATGCCTCAAAGCATTGATTTAATAAGAAATTTTTTACTACAAAGTCCGCGTCTCTTTAAGCGGATATTAATGCTATCCAGTGATATTTTTATCTGTAGTTTTAGTGTTTGGCTGGCATTTCTTCTTCGTAATGATCAATGGGGGACTTTAGAAGGGAATCAGTGGCTAGTTTTAATCTGCGCCATCATATTTTCTGTTAGCTCCTTTTACTATTTTGGTCATTATCGGATTGTTTTTAGATATTCCGGTTCCCATGCATTCCTCTCTCTTACTCGCAGTTCTTGTGTAATTGGCGCACTATCTTTTTTGTTATTTTCTATTATCGGAATAGATGGCATTCCAAGATCTATTGGTGTAATACAACCCATCTTGTTATTTCTACTTTATGGAACGGCTCACTATCTTATTCGCAAATTTCTTATCTTCAATATCGAAAACAACAATTCTACAAAGGATCAGATTACTAATGCCCTAATTTATGGGGTTAGTAAGGATAGTCGCAACCTTGTTTCATCAATGAAGTCAAATACTAAGGTTCTTATTAAAGGATTCATTGACTCTGATACTTCTTTACAAAAAAATACTATTGATGGGGTTCGAGTATATGGCCCTCATGAAATCATTACTTTAACTAAACAATTGCAGATTAATAATGTTTTCGTTGATTCTGGTTTGTTACTTAATCATGACTCGACTATTTTTAACAGTTTGATTGATTTAAATATTCGTGTTAGAAAAATCCAAGGTCTCAATAAAAGTGCTTCAATGAAGGTCGGTATTGAACAATTATTTGATTTAGATACTGCAGATTTACTAGATCGTAAAGGCAATAATTCTAAAAATCCTAGTCCCTTAAAAAGTCTTTATGGCAAAGTGATTTTAGTGAGTGGGGCTGGAGGATCTATCGGAAGTGAGTTGTGTAGGCAAATTATTTGCTCTTTCCCAAAAGAAATTGTCTTAGTTGATATCAGCGAACATGCTCTTTACTTAATCAATCAAGAATTAAGCAGTTTCAATCAAATACAAGTGGATTCAGTAATAGTTTAAACACTTCTAAAACAAAAATACTGCCAATAATTACACCTTACTTGGCATCTGTTCGTGACCAAGAACTAATAATCATATATTGAATAAACATCAACCGCACACCGTATTCCATGCGGCCGCATATAAACATGTACCTTTAGTAGAAAAAAATCCAATTGAGGGCATTCGCAATAACGTTTATGGAACCCGGATTCTACTAGAAGAAAGCATCAAACATAAGGTGGATCACTTTATTCTTATTAGTACT
This sequence comes from Betaproteobacteria bacterium, assembly GCA_009927445.1. Taxonomy (GTDB): domain Bacteria; phylum Pseudomonadota; class Gammaproteobacteria; order Burkholderiales; family Burkholderiaceae; genus Polynucleobacter. Next base: position 485 of record RFMZ01000250.1, on the reverse strand, counting down.
GATAAAGCTGTAAGACCAACTAATATTATGGGTGCAAGTAAGCGAATTGCAGAGATGCTTTTACAAGCACTAGCTGAAAATTCGCAACAAAATCAATTTGTCACGAAAATGTCAATGGTACGGTTTGGTAATGTCCTTGATTCTTCAGGGTCTGTTGTACCCTTATTTAAAGAGCAAATTCAAAATGGTGGTCCTTTAACGGTTACTCATCCGGAGGTAACACGTTTCTTTATGACAATCCCAGAAGCTGCTAACCTAGTTTTGCAATCGACGGAAATTGCGAACAATGGCGACCTACTAATGCTAGATATGGGTGAACCGCAACGCATTTACGATTTAGCTAAAAAATTGGTTTTTCTTTCGGGTTACTCTCTTAAAACTGATCTCAATCCCGATGGCGATATTGAAATCCAATTTACTGGACTTCGTCCTGGTGAAAAACTCTACGAGGAACTTCTCATTGGAGGTAATCCAGAGGCTACTAC
>RFMZ01000149.1 GCA_009927445.1 Betaproteobacteria bacterium | reverse complement strand
AAAATTTATAATAAATAATTGCTTGTCACTTGTATACATCCCTAAGTCGTATCGGTTTGATTCAATATCCAATTCAATCAAAGAGTCAATCTTGCAGAAGTTCTATCGATATAATCCACCTATAACAAAAATTTGAGGCAAAGAATAGAAATAATCAATTGATTGGCTTGAAGTTCAAGAGTCCTGATCAACGATGATCGTCTAATAATGAAATACTAAAAGGAGCGCATATGATTAACGCATCACCAATACCAGTTATTACCTCTCATGGATGTAGTATTCCTCAAATTGGCTTTGGGACATCCCAATTAGGAGACTGTGCCGAACTCGTTTGCCATGCTTTAAAATTAGGATATCGACATATTGATACTGCCTGGAAATACGGCTCAGAAAAAGGAGTTGGCGAAGGTATACGTGCATCTGGTGTGCCACGCAGCGAGATATTCTTAGTCACAAAAGTCTCCCACGAATACCTTTCTAAAGATGCTTTTGCAAAATCAGTTGATGAGAGTTTGAAAAATCTTCAAGTCGATTATGTTGATATGCTGCACGTCCACTGGCCAACTATTGACAATATTCCAATGGCTGAAACAATGACTGCCTTAGCGCTCGCAAAGCAACAAGGATTAACGCGCCATATTGGTGTTGCGAACTTTAATATTACGCTACTTGAGCAGGCTATGTCTTTGTGCCCTGAACCCATTGTGTCTTTACAAGCGGAGTATCATCCTTACCTAGATCAACAGAAAATATTAGCGTTTTGTAAAAGCAAAGGATTAATTTTTACGGCTTATTGTCCACTAGCGCGTGGACGTTTATTTGATGATCCAGTCCTTTCTGAGATGGCAAGAAATAAAGATAAATCCATCGCACAAATTGTTTTACGTTGGCTTACTCAACAAGGGCAAATTATTCCAATTCCAAGATCGTCTAATCCCGAGCGTATTGCGCAGAATTTAGATATATTTAATTTCACGCTATCCCCTTCAGAAATGCAACAAATCCACTCTCTAGCCAAACCGGATGGACGCATAGCAAACCCCGCTGGCAGAGCACCACTTTGGGATTGACTAATCATAAAAGAGCAGAATTTAAAAGCCTTTGAGGCTTGACAAAGATAATCTACCGCCAACTCTATTTAGCATAACTCTTATTTTAAGTTAGATGATTATTTGCTCTTCATTCCGTATGATTTTTTCCTAAAAGGGCGCGATCTTCCATAGTAAGCCAGCGCCACTGTCCTTCTTCAAGATCTCTTGGTAACTCATAACTACCAATCATGACGCGGTGTAATAAAAGAACATGATTACCGACTGCTGCAATCATCCGCTTCACTTGATGATACCGACCTTCTACAATAGTCATTTCTATTTGTCGATCTTCTAACTGCACACAACCCTTTGCATTGACGGGTCTTGAGTCGTCATCAAGTACAACTCCCTCTAATAATTGTTTCATTTGTAATTCGCTGATAGATTCCGAAGTGGTAATACGGTAAATCTTCCCTATGTTTTTTTTCGGCGTGGTCATTTGATGAATAAACTGACCATCATCTGAAATCAATAGTAAACCAGTTGTATCATGATCTAAACGTCCTACACACTGAACGCCGCGCTCAATAAAAGGTGATGGTAACAGCCCATATACGCTTGGATGATGTTTTGTCTTATGCGAGCACTCATAATTAGGTGGCTTATGAAAAGCAATATAGGCTTTTTCATGATATGCCCATTCTTGGCCATCGACCCGCAGATTTAAAGCCTCAGTTTGGATAGTTAAATCAGGATCAGTGACTAATTGGCCATTCACATGAACTAATTCTGCATACACTAAGTCATTGCAATAACGCCTAGTCCCAAAGCCTTGGCTAAATAATATTTTTTCTAAAGATAAGGGTTTAACTTTGACCAATGATTTCTTTCTATTCTTGCTATTCAATTATCTTTAACTTATAACTTTTTTTCATTTACATATAGCATTTTACAGGCCTAATTGTTTGCTTTTAAACACAGTACCTATTAGGGTTTTTACTAAAAATGCTAAAACATCTTACTTTCTTGCCCAAAGACTGTTTATTCATATTAAGATAGAAGCCTAATTAATCAATAGAGGTCTGTTAATGAAGTCTAAAATTATTTCCATGTTTGTGAGTTTTATTATTTACTTTTTTACTTGGGGCTTACAAGCGCAAACCCTGAATGCGCAAGACCTTCATCAAAAAGCTCTTGTAGCCACCTGCGCTAATTGTCACGGTACAAATGGTAAGGGAGTTGAAAATAGTGGACTACCCCTCATTAACCATTATAGTGGCGAGCAAATACTAACGCATCTAAAAGCCTACAAGAGTGGCGCTCGGGAAGGGACTATCATGCCCCAATTAGCAAAAGGCTATACCGATGAGCAATTACAAATTATCGCCAATCTTCTTGGCAAAAAATAAGGATCTAATAATGAACCGACGATTATTCCTAGGACAGTCTACTGCACTTGCACTTCTTGCAGGTTTACCAACTATTGGCTCAGCCAATTTAAAAAATGCTCACATTGTCGTAGTGGGAGGTGGCTATGGGGGAGCTACAGCTGCTAAATATTTACGCCTCTTTTCCAATAATACTGCGAAGGTAACGCTGATAGAGCCTAATAGTAGTTTTATGTCATGCCCCTTTCTAATTTAGTTGTGGGCGGTTCTAGAACCCTATCTGAGCTGACTACTCCCTATGATAATTTACAAAAACGCCATGGAATCCGCTTAGTTAAAGATCTCGTGACATCGATTGATGGTGCAAAGAAAACGCTGAAATTGGCATCTGGTACCAATATCAATTACGACAAATTAGTCCTCTCACCTGGAATTAGTATGATGATGGACCAAGTTGAAGGTCTGGTACAGGCTAATCTTTCTGGTACAACCATTCAGGCCTGGAAAGCTGGTCCGGAAACCACCGCCCTGCATCAACAACTTGCTTCAATGCAAGATGGCGGTGTCTACGCCATAACGATTCCTGAGGCGCCTTATCGATGCCCGCCCGGCCCCTATGAGAGGGCTTGCCAAGTGGCGAGTTATTTTAAGCAACATAAACCCAAATCAAAGGTACTTGTTTTAGATGCGAATCAAGACATCGTCTCTAAGGCTGGATTATTCAAAAAAGCTTGGGCAGAGGAATACCCTGGAATGATTGAATATCGTCCAAAACATAATGTGGTGGCCGTTGACGCAAAAACCAAAACGATTAAATTTGATGTCCAAGATGATGTTAAAGCAGATGTGTTAAACATCCTACCAATGATGCGCGCTGGTGATATTGCTCTTAAAACTGGTGTGCTTAATGCGAATAATCGCTGGGCGCAAGTTAACTATCTGAATTTTGAATCTACAGCGATAAAAGATATTCACGTTCTTGGTGATTCAATCCAAATTGCTCCCTTGATGCCAAAGTCTGCTCATATGGCAAACTCGCATGCTAAAGTCGCAGCTGCTGCTATCGTGGCAGAATTAAATGCTTGGGAAATTAATCCGGCACCAGTTCTAACTAACACCTGCTACAGCTTTATCGATTCGAGAAAAGTTGTGCACGTTGCAAGTGTGCACCAATACAATTCTGCTGAAAAAACTTTTAAAACAGTCCCTGGGTCTGGTGGTTTATCATCCGAAGCAAATGTCCTAGAAGGGATCTACGCTTGGGGCTGGGCTAAAAATATTTGGGCGGATAGTTTGGCTTAAGTTTTTGGCTTGAAGATTAGTTTCTGATTTTAAAAGGAAGAGCTTTAATAGCTCTTCCTTTTTTTATTTGTAACCTACCCGGTCTAATAATCGTTGAGCGCTAATCTGATTTCGGCCAACTGCGGCTATAGATACGTTTTGGACCTTAAACTGTCCAAGCTTTTTTAATCCCTCGTTCTCAACCTTACTTGTTTTGACAACTGGCCATTCGTTATTTCCATCAGCAAAATAAGTCTGTGCCGTATTGCTAGCTAAATAATTGAGAAAATGTATAGCTGCTTCTGGATGCGGAGCATTTTTTGCTACTCCAGCTCCAGCAATATTGACGTGTGCGCCAGTGGAATTTTGGTTCGGCCAGATAAACCCAATTTTCTTCACGAGTTCAATATCCTCTGCTTTAGTCGATCGCATTAGCCGCACCAAATAGTAGGAATTTGCTAATGCGACTCCGCATTCGCCAGATGCAACAGATTTGATTTGATCGGTGTCTCCTCCCTTAGGTGATCTTGCCATATTATTGACCATATTTTTTGCCCACAACTCAGTTGCTACCTCGCCATTTAATTCGATTAAAGATCCAATTAACGAGAGCATATATGGATGAGAGCCTGAACGGGTGCATACTTTTCCCTTACTAGGTGCTTCTGCTAATTTCTCATACGTGTCTATATCTTTTGGATTCATTACACTCTTGTTGTACACAATGAGTCTTGCTCTTGTTGAAAAGCCAAACCAAGTAATGCCATCAGTATCTGACTTGGCGCGCAAATTTTCTGGTATCCGTGACTCTAAATTTTTTGATTGGATCGGCCGAAATAAGCCGTCAATTTGCGCCCTCCATAACCTCGCTGCGTCGACCATTAAAATTACATCTGCGGGGCTTTTAGACCCCTCGCTCTTTAAGCGTTCGATCAGAGCATTATCATCAGCTTCAATCCGGTTGATCTTAATGCCAGTTTGCTTTGTAAAATTACTGTAAAGGGCTTCGTCAGTCTGATAATGCCTGGCTGAATACAAGTTTAATTCTTTCTCTGCTGTACCTGCCTCTGCGTGGGCATTAAAACACAATACAACCCCCATTAGAACGATTGATACTCCTTTTACAATTGGGGCTTTAATGATGCTAGTCAAACTCTGAACGAGTGGGTTTTGGATGATGGAAAATTGAATTAGTGAATATGGGACTACTGAGTTTTGCACACTTCTTTGCCTTTGTTCTTGCATTTTTTTCATTTCAATAAACGGTGATTGATCAAGTGTGTAACTATAACACAAATGCGAATGATTATCAATAAGGTTTATTGGATGCGATCACTCTAGCTAATACAAAGACCGGTATTAAGCCGACTAAGACGATTGTTAATGCCGGTAAAGCAAGTTCAGATAAGCGCTCGTCTGCCGCTAATTGATAGGTGGCTACAGCTAATGTGTCAAAATTAAAAGGCCTTAAAAGTAAGGTGGCAGGCAATTCCTTCATTACATCGACGAACACTAATAAACCAGCCGTAAAAATACTTCGGCTTAATAAGGGCAAATGAATTCTGCGTAAGGTTTGATAGATAGTTAAACCCAATAGGGACGCAGTTGCATCTAAAGTGGGCGCTATTCTTGTAAGTCCAGTATCAATACTTTGTAGGCCCGATGATAAGAATCGAATCAAATACGCATAAATCAATATCCATATCGACGAGGACATGATCCATCCCAAATCAAAATAACCTAAGAAAGATAAAATACCAACAGCTAAAACCGTTCCAGGCAGTGCGTAACCAAATCCTAATAAACGGTTAATCCAAGCAATCCGAGGGGATAACCTGGCAGCATAGGCAAAAAAAACTGCGCATATTACCGAAATAAACGCCGTTGCAATAGCCAGTGTGAACGAGTTAGAGAGCCACGTGAGATAGCGTACATCCCACTGAGCTCCTTCTTTCAATAAAAATAGGACTAAAGCACAAATGGGCATCACAAAGGCTATAAAAAGAGTTGTGGCACAACATATAAATGCCAAAAATGCTTTCTCTCCAGAAAGTTTACTAGTAGAAACGCCTCGAGAAGAGGTACTATTTGAGGCATAACGCAATTGCGCTCTACTACGTTTTTCAATATAAAAAATGAAAAGAACAATCATGAGTAAGCCAAGCGCAAGTTGCACGGCTGCTAACCGATCACCTAGGGATAGCCAAGCTTTAAAAATACCTGTCGCAAAAGTCTGAATTCCAAAGTAGGATACCGCCCCATAATCAGCTAATACTTCCATGAGTGCTAAAGCAGTTCCAGCAAAAATAGCAGGCCTAGCCATAGGTAATAATAATTTAAAAAAACTATCCATGGCACTGTAACCAAGTGTTTGAGCAACTTCAGACAAATGCGCGCTGCGCTCTAAAAATGCTGTTCGAGTAATTAAGTAAACATAAGGGTATAGACATAAGGAAAATGACCAAATGGCCCCGCCTAAAGATCTGGGATCAGGAAAAAAAGGCAGCCGATCGACCTGTAATACACTTCTTAAAAATTGTTGAATTGGTCCTGAAAATTGGAGTAAATCGACAAATAAATAGGCCATCACATATGTGGGTACAGCTAATGGCAATATGAGTGCCCATTCAAATATCCGTTTGCCTGGAAATTGATAATTAGCAATTAAAAACGCATTACCAACTCCTAAAACAACTACCCCAACACCAACCCCAATCACTAAAATAATGGTTGAAGTAATGTACGACCCTAAAACAAAATTCCATAAATGCTCTATTGTGCTCTGAGCATCCTCAGGGTTTGGTTGGAAAAAGTTGAAAAAATCGCCAAAAGGAATCAATAATCCAAATAATGGTAAGAAAAAAAAGAGTGCGGCTAGAACAACTAAACGATTCATGCGATGCTGTGCCCTATTAACAGGTTGCCATATAGTGGGATAATTATAAGTATGAATGACAATTCGCCGGTACTAACTATCAAAAATGCCTCTATTGCCTACCATACTGGTAAAAATAAGCGCTGGCATCTGGTTGTCCAAGAGCTCAATTTAGAACTCATGAAGGGTGATATCGCTTGTCTGTTAGGGGCCTCGGGTTGCGGGAAATCAACCATTTTGAGGGCTATTTGTGGGTTTGAAAATCTGCAAGCTGGCGAAATTTATTTACAAAATCAACTCGCTAGTTCTAGCCAAGTCCATGTTCCTCCAAATCAACGAAAAGTAGGTATGGTCTTTCAAGACTTTGCTCTATTTCCGCACTTAAATGTCCTTGAAAATGTCACCTTTGGACTTCATCATTTACCCAAAGAAGAGCGAACTCATATCGGCCTAGAATGGCTGAGTCGCGTTTTTCTAAAAGAAAAGGCCCAGTCTTACCCGCATGAGCTCAGTGGTGGCCAACAGCAACGTGTAGCTTTGGCAAGGGCAATGGCTCCAGAGCCTGATCTGATCTTACTGGATGAGCCATTCTCCAGTCTGGATGTTGACTTGCGTGAACGGCTTGCAACTGAGATGCGTGAAATTCTTCAAACAAACGAGGTAACCGCTCTCCTAGTAACCCATGATCAACTAGAAGCCTTCGCTATTGCTGATTTTGTCGGGATAATGACTGAAGGGAAAATATTGCAATGGGATACGCCCTACGATTTATATCATCGCCCAATCAACCGGTATGTTGCTGATTTTATTGGGCGAGGTGTCTTTGTAGAAGGCACGATTTCTAACAATCATCAAGTAGAAATTGAACTTGGCAAACTGCCACTTGAATCACACCATCATGAGACCCTTGGCACTGTAGTTGATGTGCTATTAAGAGCTGATGATATTCAACATGATGATGCTAGCCTACTACAGGCAACGATTATTCGAAAAGTATTTCGAGGCGCGGATTTTTTATATACCCTACAGCTACCGTCTGGCCAAGAAGTATTTGCCTATGTACCAAGTCATCATGACCACGCAATCGGTGAAAAGATCGGTATCCAATTACTTGTAGACCATGTTGTGGTCTACTCTAAAGATTCATAACACGCTTCTTTAAAAAAATATGGGTTTATCAGTTATCCTCATTACGAAAAATGAAGAATTCAATCTGAAAGATTGTTTGGATAGTGTTTCCTTTGCAGATGAAATTATTATCTTAGACAGCCAAAGTACAGATCAGACGCAAGCAATTGCTAAAGCCTATCAAGCAACAATAGAAATTTCAACCACATGGCCAGGATTTGGCCCCGCAAAAAATAGAGCTTTGGGACTTGCTACTCAAGATTGGATTTTATCCATTGACGCAGATGAACGAGTTACGCCTGAATTACAACAAGAAATCCAAATAGTCATGCAAACACAGGACAGCAAAGATTGTTATGCAATCCCAAGGAGGTCTTGGTACTGCGGAAAATTTATGGCACATTCCGGCTGGTATCCAGATCATGTCGATCGGTTATTTAAAAAAGGTTATGCCCAGTTCTCTAATCACCTAGTGCACGAACGTTTAATTCCGCTAGGCTCAACCGGCAAGCTAAATAACCACTTTATCCACTATAGTTATCGCAATTTTGAACAAGTTCTTCATAAAGTAAATACCTATTCAAGTGCATCTGCCCAACAGGCTTTTAACGAAGGTAAACAAGGCGGCCTTGGTAAAGCGATCAGCCATGGATTTTGGGCTTTTTTTCGAACCTATCTGATCCGCAAAGGATTTTTAGATGGCCGCTATGGGCTAGCATTAGCCATCTCTAATGCGGCCACCTCCTACTACAAATATATCAAACTCTGGCACCTACGCCAAGATCGTTAATGCCTTAAGAGTTCGGATTTGGAATGACGGGTAATAATAAATAAGAGTCTTTATCACCGCCAGCATAAATCGTATTGAACGCCCCTTCGTTATAGTCATTATGGAAATGGGTAAAAGCTGCACTTCCAAAACCGTCTTGCTGCTGGATATCAACTCGCAATTGATGCCCTTTCTTCAGGACAATACAAGTTGGTATGATTTCTACTTGGCATTCAACCGGAACATTCGGCTCTAACCAAAGACGCTCATTATGCGCATGATAGGGCCTATAGGGTAAGGATTTCTTGGGATCTAGTTTTCGGTGGGAGGCCCTTAACCAGCCCTTCGTTAAAGAAACCGGCTGACCTTGCTGACCTAATTCATTGACATCGTTACCTTCAGCATCAATATTTCTGAGGGTAACCATTAAATCCATGTCCTCCGATGTAGATGAAACCCATAAATTACAGACAATAGGGCCAGTAATTTCTAAATCACTCAACATGGGTGGAGTAATAAAAGAGACCCCCGCTCGACCAATTCCGGGCGCTGAGGACCCAGAACCAATACCTGCCTTATTGGGATTACTACCTCGATAAGTTACTTGGTTGACCTTACTGGGCAAATCAAGCAACAAACTCCCTTCCGTATCATCTTCATTTTGGGACTGCTCACGCTCTATTTGAAAATACATCTTCGTCCATATCGTTCTTGCTAAAGGCCACTCATATTCATAACGAAACGCATACGGTTTTTTACTGCCACCAGTTCTAATTTCTAACTTAATTGGAGGCTCGTCCATAATCCCAGTATCAATACCTTTTAGCCAATAGTCTAAGAAACGGATTTGATCTAATTTTCCTTCTTCAGAATGAAAAGGTCTGAAATGGTCTCCTGTATGAATCCGTAGCTTCTTAAAATGAGAATTCGCATTCATATAACCCTCAGTATTGCCTCGCAAATGCAACCCCCAACCACCCCAATTGCCAACACTATAAACAGGTACCGTAATTTGATCCCAACGGGCACTACATAGTCGCCACCATTCAGAATCCAGATCATGGCTCATATACTGCCAAAGCATATCAGGCTGAAAAGAGTCGGGGTTATAGCTTCTTGGTCTTCCTAATAAATGGCGGGCCATGTGTTGATTAATCCAATTCCCCATAAAGCCCATTGAAAAAATACCACCATGATAGGCCTGATCTCGATACTGATCAGCACGACCCTCCCAAGGAATAATCGCTTTTAATGATGGTGGTTGCAGATTGGCAACTCGCCACTGACAAGCAGCATGGTAGGAAACGCCCAGTGTTGCAATATTGCTAGAGCACCACTCTCGTTTTGCGATCCATTCAATCGCATCATAAAAATCTAAACTTTCTTGATAAGAACTAGGCTCACATCTGCCTGGTGACTTTCCAGTTCCTCTGGAATCAACTCGCACACAGGCATAACCTCGCGCAACCCACCAAACGGGATTAGCAGTCTCCCATGCCATATATGGATTGGCGGGCTCCTCTAAATCCTCGGGCGGAATCCACAGTTTATCTTTGTGATAAACACTAATATTCATGATCGCTGGAAATTTT
>RFMZ01000206.1 GCA_009927445.1 Betaproteobacteria bacterium | reverse complement strand
TATTGCATTGGAACCGGGGCAATAATATATGCTGCAGAAGCCTCAATATCTTTTAACGCTTGCCAAAATCCTCTACTTACTTTTGGACTCATTGAGAATTTAATTTCGATACCCAATCGGTGTCTACCTTTTTCGATCACCAAATCTAACTCAGAACCCACCTGCGTTCTATAAAAACTAATTTGCGCACCAATGGGCAGATTACTCGCAATCTGCTCGATCACAAAACCTTCCCAGGAAGCGCCAACAATTGGATGCCCTTGTAAATCTTGAATAGATTCGATATTTAATAAGGCATGTAAAATGCCGCTATCCCTAAGATATATCTTAGGAGATTTAACTAACCTCTTTGGTAAATTGGTTAAGTAAGGTTGTAGCCTCCTGACCATCATCGAATCAACAAAAAAGTCTAAATAGTGATCAGCGGTTTTTGGAGACCCATACCCTAAAGATCTTGCTAGCATTGATGAGTTCAATAGTTGACTATGCAAATTAGCAAGCATTCTCCAAAATCGACTTAAGCTTTCAGATGCTGTTTGTATACCCAAACTGGGGAAATCTCGTTGTAAAAGCGTTTTAATCAAATCAGCTCTCCACGAGTAAGAAATCTCATCGCTTGTATCGATATAACTCCCAGGAAAGCCACCCTTTAGCCATAATTGCTGAATCTCAAAAAGCTCCTGTCCTGAATCCTGTCCTTGACTCTGCTCAAGGAGATTAATTTCATTGGCTAAAAATGGACTCAATTCTTCATAGCTAACCCTACCAGCCAAGGATTCAGAACTTTGCTTTAATAACTTTCCAGATGCTGATCCAAGAATCAAAAAACGTCCTGAAGTACGATGATTATCAATTTCAGGTCGTAATACTTGAAATATTTCTGGCATCATTTGCACTTCATCCAAAACAATTAAACGATGACGGTGGGCAGAAAAAAATAGCTCCGGCTCTCCAAGCACTTGTCGATCCTTGATCGTTTCAAGGTCCAAAAAAATAGCGCCTGAATAATTTTTAGCAATTTTTCTAGCTAAACTCGTTTTACCAACTTGGCGAGGACCCATTATTGCTACCGCTGGCATCGCTTTTAAGCGGGCAAGCACCACTGCTTCAAGCCTTCGAGGTACCCAATGTGAAGTATTTAATATTTCCACTTGAATATTTTAACATTGAAAATTAGTTCATGGTGTACTAATTTTCAATGTTAATTAAAATTCTCAAATATGAAAGCAAGTTTTTTAGAAAATAACGGATCTTAAAGATCCGTTATGGGTAAAGCATAGGTTACATAAATATCATCTGGTGATATAATTACTAGATGGAAGAACACCAAATCCGAACGCTTCTTGACCTCCATGATCAGATCATCGATCAGGAGGACGGCTATTGGCTCAAAATCGAGGCTTGGGAAGTTGCGCCTAGCAAGGACATCCCTCACGGAATTAGATACACGCTTACGCTACACGCGCCTAATGGCAAAAGGATATTAGGATTTGACAACGCGCACGCTGTAAAAATCAAGGGCAAGAAATATTCAGGTCAGCGACTTCCATTTGATCACAAACATAGGCATGTTGCCGATAAGGGTGTACCTTATGAATTCAAAGATGCGTTTCAGTTATTGTCAGATTTTTTTACCGAAGTCGATTCTGTTTTGAAAGAGGTGAGGTCAAAATGAAAGTTATAAAAATTGGTATTGCCCCGCAGGAGAAGATTCGCGAACGGCTTTTGGCAATCGCCAAAGGTGAGATTAAGCCCAAGGCATCAGATCCCAAAATCTGGTTTACTTCGATGCGATCTTTATCCCAGGTCTTAAGCGATGAAAATCGGGCGCTATTGGACGTTATTCGCACATCACGACCAGCTTCAATTAGTGAACTAGCGGACATCACAGGACGCAAGCAAGGAAACTTGTCCCGTACGCTAAAAACTATGTCCCGGTATGGGTTGGTCAAGATGGAAAAGAACGAGCGATCGGTGCGTCCGATCGCTCATGCACAGAGTTATCAAATCATGGCTTAAATCAGATTTAAAAATCGTAGGAAAACCCCTTAATACCGATATATTTAATCGACAGGTTTCTGATACTCAGTAAAATCACCCACTTGTGTCAAACTTTGTGGGCTCTTGAGCGTTAAATCAAACGACCTGTACACCACATAGCTCCCCACAATCATGAGAGCTTTAGGGTTGTAATGCAGCTAGACTTCAAATCACTTTTAATGACTGCTGCCAGAACATAAGCGCTACTTGATGTCCATATTTACAACTAACACTTTTACGATTCATAAATGCTCTAGAATAAGGTGAGTTTTTAAAAAGCTGATAAGTTTGTTCTGATAATTTGACCAAAAAATCATTTATATTGCGCGACGAATCTTTTATGCCTCACTTTGCCAAAATTAAACAACATGACTGGTTGATTAACTTGTCGGCCAGCACTTAAATGCTGATCCAACAATCTCCGACGGCCCTCTTCTGTCAGCACGTATCTCTAGATCAAATTCATGAACTTTATTTATATTAGTCACACCTCTCAGAAGTTTTATGACCAAACACGATTTTCAATCCTGACCTTACTGCATTTGCTAGTGCAAAAAAATGATCGTGCTATCCAAATTATTGTTTATACCGACTCACCCGAAAGTGTTCCAAGTCACTCTTTAATTTCGATTAAAAAAATCTCTCAAGACTTAATTAAGCAATACAAAGGTCCTTTTCACTTTGTACACCGAGTTAAATTAAAAGTTCTTCTAGACGAATCCCGAAAAAATACCGAACCGTTTTTATTTGTTGACTCAGATACAAGATGGTTATCCTATCCGGAGGAATTATTGCAAGTAATGTCCTCCAAAGAGGCCGCTATCTCGCCGACTTGTTACTTACATGTTCGAGAATCAGATAATCTAGCGAATATCTCAGACCAATATAATAAGATGTATGAAAACTTTGGGCCGGCCCTTCAATCCTTTGGAGTTCACTTAGATCAACCTTTCCAGATGTGGAATACTGGGGCTGTAGGCGTTAATCAAGGAGCAATTGATTTTTTTGAGAAGTCCTTAAAACTTGCCGATTTTTTAATTCCCAGAGTGTTGCCAACCTATTGGTTAGAGCAAACTTCACTTTCAATGATTGCGATTAATCACTATCAAGTAAAACCCTTAACGGAAAAAATTTTGCATCACTATTGGAATTATTCCTTTGAAGCACCCTTTTACCTCAAGCAAATCTTTCAAGAAATGTCAAAAACTAAGCAATTTGATCCCCAAAATCTGGAAGAACAGGCAAAATTTTGCTTTGAGTACAACTGGGATAATAAAGTTTTAGGAGAGTTAAGCCGCATGCTCAAACAAAAAAGAAGGTACGCTAAATGGCGCAATTCTCCAATGAAATTTTTACATAAAACCTATATCAAATTGCACCAATTTTTGTTGAAGATGACTGGCGAATTTGAAACTTACAACCCAAAATGAACTAAAGTATTTCCTCTTTTGAGCTGGCTATATTTAGCTCAATCAGATCTATTTCATTAGTAATTTTAGTTCTAACTTTTCTTACTTGAGTTCTTTTAAGGCCGTCTCAAAGGACTCAATATCCTCAAAACTTCGGTAAACAGAGGCAAATCGAATATACGCAACTTTATCTAAACGCTTGAGCTCTCGCATCACCATCTCACCAATGCGTGAAGTCGGTATTTCCTTTTCTCCCAAACTAGTTACTCGCTCTTCTAAACTGGCAATTGCGACGTCTACCGCTTCTGAAGATACTGGTCTTTTTCGTAGGGCTAATCGCATTGAGCTCAAGATCTTATCCCGACTATATTCAACGCGACTGCCATCTTTTTTTACTAATGCAGGCATCGATAATTCGATACGCTCATAGGTTGTAAAGCGTTTATCGCACTTCTCACAACGCCTTCGCCTTCGAACCGTACAGCCATCTTCAGATACGCGGGAGTCTATAACCTGCGTTTCTTCATGGGGGCAAAATGGACAATGCATTGTTTATTTTTTAAGCTCCGTAAACCGGAAATCGCCCTGTTAAAACCCCTACTTCTGCGCGGACCCGATCTATCGTTGCAGTATCCGTCGGATTTTCTAAAACATCAGCAATCCAATTCCCAACTTGTTGTGATTCAGGGATCTTAAATCCGCGCGTTGTCATGGCTGGCGAACCTAAACGGATTCCACTAGTCACAAATGGCTTCTCTGGATCATTCGGAATAGCATTTTTATTAACGGTAATATGTGCTAATCCTAAAACCCGCTCCGCTTCTTTACCTGTTATTTTTTTTGCCTGTAAATCCACTAACATCACATGCGACTGTGTCTTACCAGAAACAATCCGCAGTCCACGCTGCACAAGCGTCTTCGCTAAAGCATCAGCGTTATCTAGGACTTGCTGTTGATAAACCTTAAATTCGGGCTTCAGCGCCTCTAAAAAAGCAACCGCTTTTGCTGCAATCACATGCATTAATGGACCGCCCTGTAAGCCAGGGAAAATGGCAGAATTAATCGCTTTTTCATGTTCGGCCTTCATTAAAATTACCCCGCCCCGTGGGCCGCGTAAACTTTTATGAGTTGTGGAGGTCACAATATCGGCATAGGGCACAGGATTCGGGTACACACCAGCAGCAATTAAACCAGCATAGTGCGCCATATCGACTAAAAATATTGCGCCAACCGCCTTGGCCACTTTAGCAAATCGCTCAAAATCAATGTGCAAGGAATATGCCGATGCGCCCGCAATAATGAGTTTAGGGCGATGATCATGGGCTAAGCGCTCCATAGCATCATAGTCAATCTCCTCTTTGGCATTGAGCCCGTATGGCACCGCATGAAACCATTTACCACTCATATTTAGGGGCATACCATGCGTTAAATGCCCACCTTCGGCCAGACTCATCCCTAAAATAGTGTCTCCAGGTTTAAGAAAAGCTAAAAATACAGCCTCATTGGCAGAAGCCCCACAGTGAGGCTGAACATTAGCAGCCTCTGCACCAAATAACTCCTTTAAACGGTCTAAGGCGAGCTGTTCGGCAACGTCTACGAACTCACAACCTCCGTAATACCGCTTACCAGGGTACCCTTCTGCATATTTATTTGTCAGTTGTGAGCCCTGCGCTTCTAATACCGCTGGAGAAGTATAATTTTCTGAGGCAATTAGCTCAATATGGGCTTCTTGACGGGAGTTTTCTGATCGTATCGCAGCCCACAAAGTAGGGTCGGTTTGAGCTAAAGTGTGACTTCTTGAAAACATGGTTTGGTTTCCTGGTTGGATAGGCTAAAATAAGTCTTAGACCTATATGATACAAAACATACATCTACACCGCATTTAAGTTCGTTATTTTAAAATCTTCACTTCAATTGTTGGGATATTTTCATGCTCTCTAAGTGTTTGTATTAAATTGCTTAAAGGTCCTTACAATCAATAAGTTTTTTTCCAGTTGCTTTCTTTACTTTTGTACTTCTTACTTGTGGTGTTCTTACTTTTGTACCTTTTAACTTTCTCGCACTCACTTTTGTCAACCCAAAGCAACTTATAGCCGTTTTAATGGACCTATGCCAACTCAAGAAGATCTATCAATCATCAGTTTGATACTCGATGCTAGTATCGTAGTCCAACTAATACTCCTATTACTTGTAGGCCTTTCTGTCGGATCTTGGTCCATCATTTTCCGTAAAGGTTTAGCCCTTGGTGCAGTTCGTAAGGAAACCGAGGCTTTTGAAAAAGATTTTTGGTCTGGGGGAGATTTAAATACTCTACTCGAAGCTGCTCAGCGTAATCAACACCAACATGCCAACTCCCTCCAGCGTATTTTTCAGGCAGGTATGCAAGAATTTCTCAAAGGCAGAGATATCGATCCAGCTCGGCGGGCCATGAAAGCTGCCTACCAACGAGAAATGGATACCCTAGAGGCCAATCTGCCATTTCTTGCATCAGTAGGTTCTGTATCGCCCTATATCGGATTATTTGGTACCGTGTGGGGCATCATGAACTCCTTTCGGGGGCTTGCCAATGTGCAACAAGCGACTCTAGCTAGCGTCGCACCTGGCATCGCCGAAGCTTTAGTGGCTACAGCCATTGGACTCTTTGCAGCGATTCCGGCTGTCGTTTTTTATAATCGCAGTGCTTCTGTCGTGGACCGGCTAGCGATTCGTTTTGAAACCTTTATCGAAGAGTTCACCAACATCCTCCAGCGGCAAGGTAATGTCAAACATTCAGCGCACTAGCAGAGGCTCTGGCAGACGGGTCATGTCCGACATCAATGTCGTACCATATATTGATGTCATGCTGGTTCTATTGGTCATTTTTATGGTTACAGCACCATTTGTCAATCCCGGAGTAGTCAACCTCCCCAGCGTTGGGGGTGCTCAAGTTCAACCACTACCGCCAATTTTTCTCAATATTGGTGATGATGAACAAATTAAAATCAACGAGAACGGCCAGACGCGCTTACTCAATCGCTCTCAATTGGGGTCGTTTGCCAGAGAACTGGCAAACAAAAACCCTGACCAACCTATGGTTATCGCTGCTGACAAATCAATTCGTTATGAAGTCGTCATGGACGTGATGTCACGCTTAAAAGAGAATGGTGTCAAGCGAGTTGGTCTAGCTGTAAAGAGTAAATAAGCTGCTCCATATGCCCCAAGGAATCGCTCTACAGAACTGGCATCAAAACGAACCAGGGACTAAAAAGGCTTTTTTATTATCCCTACTCGTACATGCTCTTTTAGTAATCATGCTAACGGTGCATATCAACTGGAAAACTAGTTCTTCCCCGGCTGGAGTTGAGGTAGAGCTTTGGGATAACACCCCACCTCCCCCGCCTCCACCAGAGCCCGTTATTATCGAAAAAACCTTGCTGCCAGTTCAAGAAAAGGCCGATATTGTGGTCGAGAAAAAAAAGGAAGAGCCCAAAAAAGAGATAAAACTAGAAAAAAAAGTGGAGCCTAAGGTGATTACTCCACCTCCAAAACCGATTGAAAAACCCAAGGTTGAACCGCCAAAAATCAAACCGAAGCCGATTGAAGAGGCCCCCAAACTAAAAGCACCAGTCAAAGAGCCTCCAAAAGAAAAACCCAAAACTGTGGCGGAATCGCCAAAAGATCCTAAACAAATTGCTATTGAAGAAAAAGAACGCGCTGATCGCATGGAACGTCTGCGAGCGCAGGCCGGAATAGAGAGTGGTAGTGGGGGAACTGTCGGTCAAGGTATGGGCGGAGGGGGTAATGCCTCACCTGGTTTTGCTGAACGTGTACGCAGGTTTATTAAACCCAAAATTGTCTTTAACCCTGCCCAAGTTACAGGTAATCCAGCGCTCAGTATTTTGGTAGAACTTGCACCCGATGGTCGGATTATTAATAAACGAATTACTAAGGCTAGTGGTGAACCCGACTGGGATAATGCCGTCATTAGAGCCCTTGACCAAGCAGGCTCGCTTCCTAAGGATGAAAATGGTAACGTTCCTAGACAGGTTAATTTAATCTTTAAACCGAAAGATTAATTATTTACTGTCGGCTGGCTCAGATATTACAAGTTCGCGTTCAATAAAATAAAGAACGTAGCATAAATCGTCCACTTGATGGAGCACTACTTCTGTTGGCTTTTTTCACCGGGCTTGCCAACCAGGCTGCACTAATAAGTCATTTAAATCCCAACGCATAAGTGGGGAAATAGTGGAAAAAATGTGGAAATATCGTGTAGAATACTTCTCTATGAGAACCCAATTAATCGCATCAAGACGACCACCATATATATTTAGCTCTATTCCCGAGTCCGACGAGTTAGGCTTGTTTAAAGGGAAAGGATTACCCAATTACAGCCGAGTAAAAGATATTTTGGGGTACACAAAGGAGGATATTTCTATTGCCTCAGGTGTTCCATTTGGATCGATTCGTTTTGATAAGAAAATCCCGGTTGAGTTAACAGAGCGTATTACAGAGTGGGCTACTGCAATTGCCTTGGTTCATGGCTTTTTTAAAGATGAAAACAAAACTATGCTTTGGTTTAAGGTTCCCAATCCCCTTTTAGGTGATGTGGCGCCACGCGATATGATCAGATTTGGTCGCTTTAAAAAACTTTTGAAATTTATTCAAAGCGCTTTGGAAGAGAATCGATAATTGGCAATTAGAAAGCTAGCCCTTCATCAAAGGGGTCGATCATTGGGTATAAAAAAGACCAAAAATATCACGCCTGAAAAGCGGGTTGAATACTTGCTGGAAGAGGGTTCCCTTCAAAGTTTAATTGAAGGGAAAAAACTCCATCAAGCCTATATTAAGTACCAATGGGATTTTTATTCCGAGCTAGCCTACCAGCGAAACTTAATTCAGGACCAGCTTATAGCGAGTCTTCAAGAGGCCTGTATTACGCGCTATAAGATCAAATCTTGGCAGCGGGTAATGCGATGGAAATATTCTGGGCACCCCTTTTCTACTGTTGGGAGCATAGTGTCTTGGGGAGGAAGATTTAATATTGGTAAAGATATTTCTCAAGGCGGCACATTAAAAACTTTTCAAGCTTTGTACTTGGCGCAAAGTCAGGCGACGGCGCAGGTTGAAGGCTTGGGAAGTGGAACTGCGAAATCCCTATTGTCAATTGAAGATATTGCACTTGCTAATAAAAGCTCCTTTGTATGTGTATCGGTTTCTGGAATCTTGGACCGCGTCATTGATTTAACGGATAAAACAGCATTAGTAACGTTTGCTAAATTAATTTCAAAATTTAAAGTGCCGCAATCTATATTGGACTCTGCTGCGCGGCTCAATATTCCGCTACCTACTTTAATAAAAAGCCCGGGCCCTCTACTAAAGTCGCTTTTAATTGATAACTGGCGAAAAGAGCCTGCACAATTTGATATACCGGCGAATGGGCAAATCTTTGGGCATTTAGTATATCTTGCTGGAATTGACAGTATCGTATATCCATCAAGTAAAACTGGTGAGCGGTGTTTGGCAGTTTTTCCATCAAACTTTGACGGTAGAAATTCTTACCTGAGGCTAGACGATGAGCCCCCAGAAAAATGGACTCCAAGAGTAATTTCATCTGAAAATTTCACGCTTTGTGAAAAAACATCTGACGAACTACAGTTATTGGGTTAATTTCATAGACAAAGCGGAGTTACAGTTTTTAATTAAGGCATTCTGTAGTTCATGACCAAATCCTCGATAACCATCTTCAACATTGCATAATATAACTAGCATACTTGCACTAGAATTGAGTAAATCTTGTGTAGCGCCCACTCTCGTTGCGTGGCAGCTAATTCCTTCAAGAGAGGAAGAAGGATCAATTTTTTGTTAAAAAAACACATTGATATTTACCTTCTAAATTAGTATAGTGTTTACTATATTTCCTAGAAAATAGTTTCAATTAAAAAGTAAAATTTACAGTTTATTTTTGTCTTCATTTTTACATCAATTAAAATTCACCCGCCCTCGCCAAATCTGATTTAAAGGCCTAAACAAAGAACTTCAACAATGCGTACTTCACAACACAGGCTTATACAACGATGAATCTTTGGCAAAAAAGTTGGATCCAAATCTTGGCTATATGCCAATTAGGGATGTTGTTATCTTTTTCTGCACCAAGTTCTGGTCAAATGCAAATTGAAATTACTGGAGTCGGCCAATCACTCTACCCGATCGGTGTGAGCCGGTTTAAAGACGAAACGGGCGTTTCTAATATCGTTACAGACGTAATCCGAGCTAATCTTACGAATAACGGGCGCTTTTTTAATATCGATCTTGGCAATAATGAACTTGCTGAAAATACTGCCCCAGATTTTGGATCTTGGAGTAGTAAAAGAGCCCAGGCCTACGCGGTTGGAACTGTCACAGCTCAAGTTGGCGGCGTTTATGAAATCAAATATCGCCTATATGATGTGGTAAAAAATCAATCCCTTGGAGGAACCTCCGTTACCGTTACCAAGCAAGATCTTCGCAGAGCCGGTCACGTCATTGCGGATGATATCGTGCAACGATTAACCGGTGAGCGCAGCATATTTTCAACTAGACTATCCTATGTAGTTAGAAACGGAAAGCAATACCAACTGATGATTTCCGATTCGGATGGACAAAACCCACGGGTTGCCCTAACGAGTTCGGAGCCAATCATCTCACCAGTCTGGTCTCCAGATGGTAAAAAGGTCGCTTATGTTTCTTTTGAAACAAAAAAACCTGTGATTTTTGTCCATGAGCTTGCAACCGGTAAACGCATTATCCTAGCAAACCAAAAAGGGAATAATAGCGCTCCTTCTTGGTCGCCTGACGGAGAAAAGTTGGCGGTTTCTCTCTCGCAAGACAACAATACGCAAGTCTATACAGTCAATGCTGATGGTACAAACCTAAAACGAATCTCAAAAAGTTCCGGGATTGATACCGAACCGCAATGGTCTATCGATGGGCGGTCTATTTATTTCACGAGCGACCGTGGGGGCTCGCCGCAAATTTACCGGATGAGCTCAGATGGAGAATCAGCGGGATCTGCCCAGCGTGTCACTTTTAAACATGCATTTGCAACAAGTCCGCGGATTTCTCCAGACGGAAAATATTTAGCCTATATCGCCAGAGCTGGAGGGTATAAGTTGCAGTTATTAGAACTAAGAACCGGCGAAGTCGTTGGTCTTACCCAAACAAGTTATGACGAAACCCCGAGCTTTGCCGCTAATGGGAAATTTATTCTCTATGCAACTAGGGCCAATGGTCGTCCTGTCTT
>RFMZ01000172.1 GCA_009927445.1 Betaproteobacteria bacterium | reverse complement strand
GGACATAGCACTTAGTTTTCTACCCCAGACACACCCAGTATCGAGTCCGAAGACGTTATTTTTTCGGACTAAGCCAAGGGTAGACCAGTGGCCAAAGAAAATTGGTACATGCGCTGTTTTTCTTTTAGGCGCGGTAAACCAAGGATAGTAATTCGTCGGGGCCGCATCAATACCTTCTTTACTGGTAAAGTCTAGATCACCCTTGCTAGAGCAAAAGCGCATTCGGGTAAGTGCGTTCGTTATAAATCGCAAGCGCTCATCACCCTTTAGTCGGTTAGACCAGCGCACTGGTGTATTACCATACATATTTTTAATAAAGTTGAGGTAATTTTTTTTCTGGAGAGCTTTTTCAACCTCCCTAGCGAGTTCCATCGTTTGTTGGATATCCCACTGCGGGACAACTCCCGCATGCACAAGGAGGTTTTTACCATCAAAGAGAGCTAGCGGACGACGCCTTAACCAATCGATCAATTCCTGCCGATCCGGAGCTTTCAATATATCTTCGAGGGTATCTAAAGATTTAGGCCCACGAATATTGCCAGCTCTGGCAAGCAGATGCAAGTCATGGTTCCCAAGAATAGACTCTGCAAAGCCTTGTTCTTGCCATGATTTAATGCGTCTGAGGTCCTAAAGAGTCAGGACCGCGATTCACTAAATCTCCTAAGCAAACAATTCTGGAGTTTTTTGGTAGACGACAAATTAACTGATCCAGTTCTAAAGAGCAACCTTGGATATCGCCAATTGCAAAAATTTTACGCATCTATTTATTTTAGATCGAATTATAAAAAGATGTAATGAATCAATCTGCAGGAGTGCTTCTGGACTTTGGGACTTACTCCTACGGGAATGTCACTGGTTATCTGGGGTTGTTTTAACTACGCTATAACGCATTAAAGTTGCTACTCGAGCTTGATCATGTTGCACAATCGGCAAGGGATAATCTTGCCCAAGCCTTACTTTGGCCATATTCAATTCTATGGAGCCAGCTAACCACGGCGCATGAATTGATTGATTGGAAGCAATTCGAGCTCGGGACAGTATTTACGAATAAACTTGCCTTCGCTATCAAATTTTTTGGATTGGGTCATTGGATTAAATATTCGAAAATAGGGTTGTGCATCACAACCACTCGAGGACGCCCATTGCCAGCCACCGTTATTCGCAGATAAATCAAAATCATTTAATAAATCGGCAAAGTACTTTTCACCCCAACGCCAATCAATTCCTAAATCTTTAATTAAAAAGCAGGCAGCAACCATACGAAGTCGGTTATGCATATAACCTGTCGAATTGAGTTGTCGCATAGCCGCGTCAACTAAAGGGTAACCCGTCTTGCCAGCGCACCAAGCCTTAAATAATTTTTTGGCTGCTGGGCCAGTTTCCCACCTAATTTGATCATATGCTGGCTTGAAAGAGGCCCCATTTGCTATTCTTGGATGGTTAGCTAAAATCATCATATAAAAATCTCGCCAAATGAGTTCGGATAGCCAAGTGGTCGCACCCAAATCGCCTCTTAACATCCGTTGATGAGCCTCTCGTGCTAAGGCGCGAATTGAAATCGTACCAAAGCGCAGATGGGTAGAGAGATAACTAGGTCCTTTTACAGATGGATAGTCTCTCGAAGATTGATAGTGACTAATTCGCGTCAAAAATTCTTTTAATAGTTGTTTTGCTCCAGAGGCTCCCATCGGAAAAAATGTTGCAATATCGCTTGGCGTAAAGCCCATGGATTCTAATGAAGGGATATTCTTTTGAAAAATAGCAGGTATAGGCGCTAATTTTTCTACTTGATTAGACTTTTGAAAACACACACGTGGCGCAAGATCTTCGGGGCTGAGTTTTTTGAGCCAGGCATTTTTGTAGGGAGTAAATACGGAAAAAATACCGGACTGTCCAGTAAGGACTTCTTTTTTTTCAAAGATCACCTGATCTTTGTAGGATAAGAACTCAATCCCTTTCCTTAGTAATGCCTCTTGGACCTGGGCATCTCGTGCAATTGCTAAGGGCTCATAATCATCATTTACAAAGACAGACTGAATTTGCAAATCAACCGCAAGATTGGGGATCAGCTCTGTTGATATGCCGTGTAAGGCAATTACGCCGCTTTTTGGAGAAAGTGCTTTGAGTTCATGATTGATCTCTTGGAGAGCATGCCAGATAAATTCAACACGCCTGTCTGTAATCATCTTTGAAGTAGAGCTTGATTGTTCAGAGTCTTGGAGATGCGTGCGCTGATCATCTTTGAGCGGATCTAGAATTGTTTGATCAAAAATAAAGGCTAAGAAAACTTGCTCGCATGATTGCAGTGCTGCACTGAGCGCCGCATGGTCATGGATGCGTAAATCTCTTCTTAGCCAAACAAGCCCGCGTTTCATAATTACTCCTAGTCTAGTTGATTGTAATTTATCAGGGATTTCGGAGTTTTGACGAAGAATAACTGTGAAATACATCGCTAGCGATGATAAGTATTCCATATCATGAAATTGATACCAAAGAAAATCAGGATGATAGCTAAAAATTGAGGAAACGATCAGGTAGATCTACGATAAGATAGCGGCATGAACTTTTTTACTGAAGATGTATCGCATTTAGCCAATCAATTATTAATTGCCATGCCTGGCATGCTGGATGACCAATTTGCTGGCACAGTCGTGTATTTGTGTGAGCATAATAGTCAAGGCGCCATGGGACTAGTGATTAATCGACCAACGAATATCGATTTGAAAGATCTGTTTGAGAAAATTGAGTTGAAATTAGAAATTTCTCCCTTACAAAAGCTACCAGTCTATTTAGGTGGTCCTGTGCAGACAGAACGGGGGTTTGTGCTACATCCACAGGCTGATGATCTGCGCTATAGCTCTTCCTTAACGGTGCCTGGGGGGCTAGCAATGACGACCTCCAAAGATGTCTTGGAGGCAGTAGCCCTTGGCCAAGGCCCAGGCCAATTTATGATGACGCTCGGATATGCGGGATGGAATGCTGGGCAGTTAGAAGATGAAATTTCTAGAAATGGTTGGTTAAATGTCTCGACGAATTTAGAACAAATTACCAATATTATTTTTGAGACACCGTTTGCAGAGCGTTATCAAAAAGTGATGGGTATCCTGGGCATTGATCCGCATTTGCTGAGTGGTGAAGTTGGGCATGCTTAATTGGGCTTGAGATCAATTGCATGTTCATGTTTAAAAGTATTGGTTTATTGACCTTTGGTATGTGAGATTT
>RFMZ01000291.1 GCA_009927445.1 Betaproteobacteria bacterium | reverse complement strand
TACCGAACAGTCTGCGTGCGCTTCAGCACCGGAATTTTCGATTGTTCATTGTGGGGCAGGGCACCTCACAAATTGGCAACTGGGTGCAACTGATTGCCACCAGTTGGCTGGTCTACACGCTCTCAGGTTCGACGCTCATGTTGGGATTGGCAGCATTCAGCCTGCAAATTCCCATGTTGGTGATCACCCCGTTTGCAGGTGTGTTCCTTGACCGCCTAGATGTGCGGCGCGTTTTGTTTGTCACCAACACACTGGCCATGTTGCAGTCGATGGTGATGTTGGCGCTCATGGTTAGCGGACACATTGAAGCATGGCATGTGGTGATGGGCAATGTGGTACTTGGTTTAGGCAATGCTTTTGATGCGCCAGCCAGGCAGGCCCTCATTTCTAAACTGTTACCCGACCGCCAAGAACTCACCAATGCCATAGCGCTTAATTCAACCGTGATGAATGGCGCCCGGTTCATTGGGCCCATGCTGGGCGGTTTGGTCACAGCCACTTTTGGTGAGGTCTGGAGTTTTGCCGTCAATTGCGTCATGCGCTTGGCTGTGCTTTCAGCGCTGCGAGCGACCCACATTGCAAAACATGTACCTCGCCAAGGTCCATCCAGTATCTTGAAGCAGCTCATGGCCGGCATTGAATATGCCTATGGCTTCTTTCCAAGCAAGTGCGCTTTGGTTCTACTGGCAGTGAGCAGTTTTTGTTTTCAGTCCTATGGTTCACTCATGCCCTGGTTTGCCAGCGAAAGGTTTCACGGTGACTCCAGAACTTTGGGTCTGCTTTACAGCTCTGCCGGGCTGGGCGCTGTTTGCGGCATGATTTATTTAGCTTCCCGAACAAATATTCGAGGCCTTTTTAAAGTCATTGGCTGGAATGCAGGTGTTGCTGGGCTAACTTTGATCGCCTTTGCGTTTTCTGACAGCTTGTGGCTGGCGCTGCCCATGTTGTTTGTTTCTGCCTTGAGCATGATGCTCACCGCAGCCTCTACCAACACGGTGCTGCAAAGCATCGTGCCAGATGAGCTGCGCGGGCGAGTAGCGGCCTTGTACGTGATGTCTTTTTTGGGCATGTCGCCAGTGGGGTCGCTGTGCTCTGGCTGGTTAGCCGACCACATAGGCGGCCAAAATGCGCTGGCCATTTTTGGCGCATCGGGTTTGATCGCCGCCCTCGTATACGCCTACCACTTCAAACAAATTCG
>RFMZ01000028.1 GCA_009927445.1 Betaproteobacteria bacterium | reverse complement strand
GAATTGCTGTTGGTAGTGCGCTTTCACAGAGTTTATTTTTGAGCCTTAATGATTGGTCTTACGGACTATTAGTACCCCGCATTTTGATTTCGTTAGCAGTGAAGTTTCCACTTGAGTATCTTCCCGTTATTTTATTTTTTATTGCAACTTTGCTGTGGGCGCTCTATTCGTTAATCATTTTTTGGGCTGTGTATCGCGTGACGGGTAGGTATGTGGTTGCTATGTGCGCATCGTTGGTTCTGATACTTGTTCCTTTGCCCGGGCTCGGAATGCAAGGCGTTGTTTGGAACTCTTTTTGGCCAATGTTTATTGCACTAACTGTCATGGTGGCAGTTTGTAATTACGGAGGTTCCAAAGTTGCAACTATTGCGCTTGCAATTTTTGCATTTTTGACAGCAGCGTCGAATCCAGTTAGCGCAGTGTTATTGGTTTTAGTTGGTTTTGATTATTTACGCATCCGTAGTCAGAGAAACAAAATATTGATCGTCGGGGTAGGTCTTCTTACGGGGTTGCTTTTCTCGCTTTTTATTCAAATACGACAAGAACCACCGATGCGTTATCTTGGCGAATGGACCCAAGAAATGGCTCAGGCTTCACAAACTTTTGGTTGGCTTGAGGAGAGTGGCGCGAATCGAATTCGTAGTGCACCGCCAATAGACATCATTACTACGATTCGTTCTATTCCTGGTTCGGTGAAATATCTTTTAACTCAAATGTCTCCACAACCATTGGCGTCCGAATGGATCTTGAGTGAAGCATTTTCAAGCAATTTGGTTCACATTTTGATTCTGTCGTCAATATTTTTCGGCTTGCCATTATGCGGACTGTTGCAAATCAAACGGAGAAAGCTAGATCTCACTGCACCAAAGGTGTTAGTAAGATTCGGTCTAATTATTTTCGTAACTTTTGTTTTGCAGATAATTTTAGTTGGCGGAGTTGCTCAAACCAATCAACTTCTTTTTGTTCCAGTTTGCTGTTATTGGATTTCAATTACGTTTTTGATTCCGA
>RFMZ01000029.1 GCA_009927445.1 Betaproteobacteria bacterium | reverse complement strand
GCTTTGTGCGTCTACATAGATGGGAACAATCTTGTAGCCCTCAACACCACCACGCTCATTGATGATGTCAATCGCATATTTGGTACCCAGGTAGCTTGCGTTCGAGCCGCCAGCGGCAAGTGCACCGGACATATCAAAAATTACGCCGATTTTTATTTGTTTGCTTTGTGCAATGGCCGATCCGGCTATGGCCATAGTGGCCACGAGTAAGCCGCTGATGATGTTTTTTAACATGGTTTATATCTCCTATGTCTAACGACTATGCCGTGGTGGCAAGCCTGTGCGTAAAGTAACAAGCATTTATCCAAAGGGCAAGGGGTGCAACCCTGTTTGATGCGAAATTTCTCCAAGTTTTTACAGCAAGATAATTTATTGATTGCTTGGATATAGGGTTATCCTTAAGAAAGAGATGTGACAAGGCCTTTTCACATTAGGGCACCCAATAAATACCAATTAGGATTAGACGTTGATTACACAATGTGCAGTTTGATTTTAAGTGTTCGCCTAAAAGAAGTTACTCAGGAAGTTAATGTATGAAATTTTTCATATGTGCGTTGTGCTTGTTTGTCACGCAAGTGTGGGCGAGTCCGCAGTTGCAGTGTGATTTTGAGTTGAACGGAGATAGCGAAACGCATGTGTTCAAGCCTGTCACTGACCCGTATCTGGCTGAAAGCATTGATATTGGAGAACGTTTTCGTTTCAAAGCGGTTGTCCTAGCTTCCAATAACCAAGTTGACTTAGTCAATCTTTACGTGTCTTACCAAACACGACGTCAACCAATGATCTTGCAGCATTCAAAATTCATCAAACCCCCTGTGCTGAAAAATTCAGAGTCGAATAGTTTGACAGGACGCGTTGCCTTGTATTCCCCATTCCTGGGTAAGGAGTTGGTTTACGGTTGTAGCCTATTTGAGGTGACGCCATGAATTTTCTGCGTTCCTTTGTGTTGGTAAAAGTACTTTTTATCTGCTGGTTATCTCTATCCACTTTTTCTGCATCAGCACAACCTGTCTCTAAATCCTCCACTGTTTCACTTTTAGTCGTCGGGGACATGATGCTCGCCGGTGGGCCTGGACGCACAATGCAACAAGGCATTGATCCATTTGCGGGATTTGCTAATTTATTCAAAGCGAGTGATATT
>RFMZ01000153.1 GCA_009927445.1 Betaproteobacteria bacterium | reverse complement strand
AATATTTACAAACCGAATAGGTGCTATCAGTGGCTTTGAAGCACTCGCGGCCATCGCTGAAAATAATTCCCGCTCCTGCGTGCAAGCTACGACCAACGGCTCATCACCCTGCAGACCATTTAAAAACTGCCCAACATCTTGCCGACATAGCGCTGTTTGAACTTTTATACCAGAATCAACTTGCTTTTGTAATGCCGACTCATCCAAGGACATCGTGCGATTACAGTTACATACCAAAGTAGTAGTCATGGGGCTTTTCCTGCAATAGGATTGAATGGAATGGTATTTTGATCAGTCCCGCCAGTCTGATGCTGAACCAAAGTATTGTCCTCTTCCAGACTTTGGGGCTCAAGCACGAGAGGATCCTTGATAGAGTGATCCTCTATAGAACTGGTCTTTTCTTGCACGACGAATGACTCTAATTCGGGGGCATTATTTGCGGCAACGGACAGCACAGGTTCATCTAAGACTTTTTTAAATAACCCCAACATATCTGACTGACGCATCATCTCCAGCATACCCGGGGGCAAGGGATCCTCTTTTGAATAGTCATCGATATAAATATCTAAACCATCCATGATGTTGTAATGCGGATCCGTAAATAGTTTTTTCATGGCGGCTTGATGCACGTCCAAATGAATGTCTTTGGTTACAAAACTCGAAAAATCAGACTCACGCGTTAAGCGCGCAACATCGTCTAATGACGGTCCAGGCAAAGGCTGATCAGTTTCATCCTGAGCAAGTTGTGTAAGCGCAACTGACGGGTCATCATCAACCTGCTTTAGAGAGTCAGATTGCGACGCGTCCTGCAAAGATTCGAGTGCAGGCCGGGTAACGGTCGACTCATCGACAAGAGCCGCTTGCTGCTCTCGCTTTCGCGCTGACCATCTTTTTAAAAAAGTACTCAATCAATCTCCCTTGAGAGGATGCGCCGGCCTAGTTGCCCCTTGAAAGGATTCTGGCCGCTGTTTTTTTTTGGGTTCGGGTCGATAATTTTCTGCTACAAATAATTGCACCGATTCAAGTAACTGACCACTAATTGGATAACGCTCAACCTCTTCACCGCCATCGAGTAAACGCGCCGCTTCGTTATAACTGAGCATCACCCGGTGCGGTACCGCAATCTTACCGTCAGCAAATAAGCTAGAATCTTCATAGCGGTACATCACAAACCAACTAGGCTGGGGCGATGACACATTTAAATAATACCCCTGTGCTTCATCGGCAAATAAATCGAGCTGAAAGCCCGTGTAGATCCATGTCTCTTCTTGCTCGCTTCGCCGTACTAAAAAACCCGAAATACCGCATACTTCAATTACTTCAGCAGATGAACACAAGCCGACAAACTGCCCTAAATCCACCAAAACCTCATCTAAAGACCACTTGTGAGATTGCCATGGATTATCAATTTGTTCAAGTCGCATTGCGACAGCTAATTGCAGACCCATTAGGTATTTTGAATCACAATACTCGGAAATTTACTCGATAAATCTTTGGACATCAAGGCAATTTGAATCGCAACCTGACGGGCAATCTCCTTATACGTTTGACTAATAAGGCCATCCGGCTCCGATACCAAGGTGGGCCTGCCAGCATCCGCCTGCTCCCGAATCGATAAATTGAGAGGCAAACTTCCCAAAAATGGCACATGATAATCACTACACATTTTTTGCCCACCACCAGATCCAAAGATATGCTCTGTATGCCCACAACTTGGGCAGACATAGGTGCTCATATTTTCAACAATTCCTAGAATCGGTATACCAACCTTCTCAAACATTTTTAACCCCTTACGGGCATCCAGTAAGGCAATATCTTGTGGCGTAGTCACGATCACCGCGCCAGTCACTGGCACTTTTTGTGACAAAGTTAACTGAATATCCCCCGTTCCAGGAGGCATATCGACAATTAAGTAATCCAAATCCTGCCAATGCGTTTGCCTTAATAACTGCTCAAGTGCCGAGGTAACCATCGGCCCGCGCCAAACCATCGGACTATCCGGCTCAATCAAAAAACCAATCGAACTAGCCTGTAAACCATGCCCGTGCATCGGTTCAATCGAATTTTCAGCTAAGGATTCTGGGCGACCAGTGATACCAAGCATGGTAGGTAAACTCGGACCATAAATATCAGCGTCTAATATCCCAACCCGTGCGCCTTCGGCAGATAAAGCTAGGGCTAAATTAACTGCCGTGGTGGACTTACCAACCCCACCCTTCCCACTAGCAATAGCTATGATGTTTTTTACCTCTGGAATTAATTTAACCCCCCGTTGCACGGTGTGGGCAATAATCTCCATCCCGACTTGAACCTCAACCTGCTGCACCCCCGCAATCCCCCGAACAGCTGATACACAGGCTTGCCGAATCACTTCAAATTGACTCTTGGAAGGATAGCCTAGCAAGACCTCAAAATGGACCTTGCCGCCAGTAATTTGAAGATTCTTAACCCCCTTTGAACTGACTAAATCTGTCCCAGTATTGGGATCAATCACCGTCTTTAAAACAGCCAATATTTGATCATTGGAAAGGTTCAAAATTTTCTCCTTAAAATTGCAAAATCGCGATAATTTATCCAATACTTTAATCGGATACTAAAATCAACGTATGAAACCGAATCCAAAAAGAATTCTTGTTACTTCTGCTCTACCCTACGCGAACGGACAAATCCATATTGGCCACCTCGTAGAATATATCCAAACTGATATTTGGGTTCGCTTTCAGAGAATGCGTGGTCACGAAGTCTACTACATTGGTGCTGATGATACGCATGGTACCCCAATCATGCTCAAGGCGGAATCAGAAAATATCACCCCCAAACAACTCATTGACCGGGTTTGGCATGAGCATAAAAGAGATTTTGACGATTTTATGATCTCCTTTGATCATTACGGCTCTACCGATACGGATGAAAACCAAAGTTTATCTCAAACAATCTATCTGCGTTTGCGAAATGCCGGCCTCATCGAAAAGAAGTCCGTTGAACAAGCTTACGATCCTCTTAAAAAAATGTTTCTGCCAGACCGCTTCATTAAAGGCGATTGTCCAAAATGCGGGGCCAAAGAGCAATATGGCGACTCCTGTGAAAAATGTGGCGCCACCTACAACCCAACTGATCTCAAGAATCCCTATTCCGTTGTCAGTGGCGCTACCCCAATTAAAAAAACCTCAGAACATTACTTCTTTAAATTATCAGACCCCCGTTGTGAAAACTTTCTGCGGGACTGGACGCAGGTCAAAACAGCACTCCAAGTCGAAGCTAAAAATAAAATGCGGGAGTGGGTCGGAGACGTCGGACACAGTACTCTTGGTGATTGGGATATTTCCAGAGACGCCCCTTATTTTGGCTTTGAAATCCCAGATGCGCCTGGTAAATATTTTTATGTCTGGTTAGATGCCCCTATCGGCTATTTTGGAAGTTTTAAGGCGTTTTGCGCCACCAATCAACTCGCGTTTGACGACTGGACTAGCCCAAACTCCCCAACCGAAATGTACCACTTTATCGGTAAAGATATCCTCTATTTTCATACCCTTTTTTGGCCTGCAATGCTGCATTTTTCTGACTTTCGTACTCCAACTAATGTCTTTGCCCATGGCTTTCTAACAGTCGACGGGGAAAAAATGAGTAAGTCCCGAGGAACTTTTATTACCGCTCATAGCTTTATAGAAGCAGGTCTATCCCCTGAATGGTTACGCTACTACTTTGCTGCCAAACTCAATGCTTCACTCGAAGATCTTGATTTAAACCTGCAGGATTTTATTGCCCGAGTCAATAGCGACCTACTCGGCAAATATATCAATATCGCTAGTCGTAGCGCGGGATTTTTAGTGAAGCGGTTTGACGGCATTGTAGAGGAAAGCGCGTTCAATCATCCACTGATCCTCAATCTACAGTCTGCTTGCGAGGAAATTCAAGCATTTTATGAGGCCAGAGAGTTTGCCAAGGCTCTGCGAAAAACGATGGAGTTAGCCGATCAAGTCAATGTCTATGTGGATAGTGAAAAACCGTGGGAAATTGCTAAACGCTACGCCCTAGATAATACGCCATTCACGGGCGAACTGTTACAACGCGTCTGTAGCATTACTTTAGAGGCGTTTCGTATATTAACAATTTACCTCAAGCCTGTTCTCCCCCAATTAGCCCAAGATGTTGAAGAATTTTTAAATATTCCGCCGCTTACCTTTGAGCGTGTTCATGAACACCTCTTGGCAACTCATCCAATTCAACCCTATCGCCACTTAATGTCAAGGGTCGACCAGCAAATGATTGATGCCCTTCTAGACGCAAATAAGGCCCCAGCTGTTTGATATCCGACTAAAAATCACCCTCAGCCTCAGGAATGGCATAAAATGCCAAGATTGCGGTTGAAACCTGTAATGTAATCACTGACATGTAATCACTGACTCACAAATAATTCTGTACCAACTAAAAAACTCTTTATATATGGCTCACTATCAATCTTCGATAACCTTGTTTTTAAATCAACTCAAACAAAAAAATCCTGAAATCGAAAAAGGTCAAATCGCTGGACGGGCACTTTTGTGGGATAAGCCCCCAGTTAGCTTAGATGAACAAAGGCGTATGAAATTAGCAAAAATTCCGCAAAAAGCTTACGTTTACTCCAATGACTGAACCAACGCCATCCCTTATGGATGGTATGACTGAATCGTTTGCCAAACTCTACGGTGAACCATTATTTCAGCTACCGAATGACCTGTATATTCCCCCAGATGCTCTAGAAGTTTTTCTAGAGGCCTTCGAAGGGCCATTAGATCTCCTGCTCTACCTCATTCGTAAGCAAAACTTTAATGTCCTCGATATTCCCATGGCGCAAGTAACCCAGCAATATTTGAGCTATATCGAACAAATTCGCCACCATAATCTTGAATTGGCAGCAGAGTACCTATTAATGGCAGCCATGTTGATTGAAATTAAATCACGCATGCTGTTACCGATGAAAAAGGCCGATAGCGAGGAAGAAGTTGACGATCCGAGAGCTGAGCTCGTTCGCCGACTCTTGGAATACGAAAAAATGAAGCTAGCAGCCCAAGAATTAGATCAAATTCCACAAATGGGACGAGATTTTTTTAAAGCCGAAGGCTTTATTGACCGCAGTGCAGTTATTACTCCCCCCCAAGTTGACCTCATTGATCTACAAATGGCTTGGCGTGATCTTTTGCACCGCGCCAAATTAATCCAACACCATACGATCACCCGAGAAAGCCTCTCTGTTCGAGATTTTATGACCCGTATTCTGCGCCGCTTACAATCCCAAAAATTTGTCGAGTTCAATGAACTGTTTGAAGAGTCTTTACAGCTAGGCCAAGGAATCTCTGTTCTAGTCGTCAACTTTATTGCACTCCTGGAGTTGTCCAGAGAATCCTTAGTTGAGATTACTCAAGCTGAAGCCTATGCCCCCCTCTATGTGCGTCTAGCCTTTACCCCGCAAGCATGAAAATCATTCGTCATATTCATGAATTAAGAGACCACTTGAGAGGTCAAAACCGCGCTGCATTTGTGCCTACAATGGGCAACCTTCACGAAGGTCACCTATCTCTCATGCGTCTAGCTAGGCAATATGGCGACCCCGTGGTGGCTAGTATTTTTGTCAATCGTTTGCAATTTGGCCCGCATGAGGATTTTGATAAATACCCGCGAACTTTTGAAGCGGATATCGAAAAGCTCGAAAAAGAAGGGGTCTACATTCTCTTTGCGCCTACTGAAAAAGATTTATACCCTGAGCCACAGGACTACCGTGTTGACCCACCAAAAGACTTAGGTGATATTTTAGAAGGGGAGTTTCGTCCAGGCTTTTTCAAAGGTGTTTGTACCGTGGTCTTGAAACTATTCTCCTGCGTGCAACCAAATGCGGCAGTCTTTGGTAAAAAAGATTACCAACAATTAATGATTATTCGTCGCATGGCGCAACAGTTTGCTCTGCCCGTAGAAATTATTCCTGCGCAAACGATCCGTGATGCCGATGGTCTAGCACTTTCGTCACGGAATGGCTACCTGACTAGTGATGAACGCCTAGAGGCTCCTGAACTCTATAAAATCCTGCAACACATGCAAGAAAGTATTCATCTAGCCCAAAACCCCAGTCAGCAAATCCTAAAAAATATCGAGCAGGCCGCCAAAGAACTGATTCGGGCGCGAGGTTGGCAACCTGACTATTTAGCAATTCGGCAACAACATAACCTGTTAGAACCAACACCCGACCAACTTACTCAAAAAGTTCCTCTTGTGATTCTAGCGGCAGCTAAATTAGGTAAAACGCGGCTCATAGATAACCTTGAAGTGTAAAAAAACTATTCTTCGCTCAAGCTCCACTAAAATGCCTATTAATTCTAGTAGTCGGCTAGTCTCTTTAACGATATGATGACCTGTGATGGAAAAAAGCGCATTTTATTCAAAAAACAGCATTTAAAATGCGTATCTAGGCCCACATGACTATTTTGCAACTAAATCCTGAGAACTCTGAGCCACGTTTTATATACAATGATGTTATGGAAATAAATAATTTCGAGCAAAAACCGATTTCTATTGAGTCACTCATGAATCGAATCGAATTGCTCACAGGAAAAATGAATCGGTTGCAAGACGAATTAAATTTAATTGTCAAGGAACGAGCAGCCATGGCTGTTAAAATTACTGATGCTCAGTCAAGAATCCAGAAAATCCTCAACCGCCTTCCCCAATCTTCCGATAATCGTCAATTAAACTTGCTGGAAAATACGATTTCTGAGACATCGCATGACGAATAATCCAACCAATAACTCGGTCCGTATCGAGGTTCTTCTTGCTGGACAAAAAATTATCCTCGCAACAACTCCTGAAAATGAATCCAAATTGCGCGCAGCCGCACAATTAGTTAATGATCAAATTACTCAAATCACCACGAGTGGCAATCGCAGTATCGAACGGGCTGCGCTCATGACAGCTCTTAAGCTCGCAGGTGAATTACAAGATATACAACCCGCACCACCAAGTCAAAACGAATTAATAGTAAGTAATGCAGTATTAGAGCAACTGGACACCAAATTAAGCGCAATCGAAAAACAAGTCGATATTGCCTTAGACTGTCTATCCCTGCCTAGTTCGCCAAGGTCAATAGTTCCTTGAACCGATGCTAACGCATAAGGTGCTAAGAAGTGCAGTGGGCGAGCGCGCCTTGTTTTTATAGGGTATCACTTCGGGTGCTATTCTCCCTGAAAATACTGATGCGCCCAAAACTATACTAGAGGCACCGCCTTGAACTCTCTGGGTTCAGGATGACGACCTAGCGGCTATGGCGGGGACCCTTTTCTTGAAAGATTTCTATGACAATGCTTCAAATAATGGCCCTCTTGGGTCTTGGTATGGCAACTGGACTCATTGCGGGTCTTTTAGGTATCGGTGGTGGAATGATTATGGTGCCGTTTTTAACCATTTTGTTTACGCAATTTCAATTCCCAGATGCTTATATTTTGCATATGGCAATTGCCACCTCCATGACGACTATTGTCTTTACAGCAATTACAAGTGTAAGAGCGCAGCAAAAAAAGAAAATGATTCGCTGGGATATCGTTTGGCGACTAGCTCCAGGAATCATTATTGGTGGACTACTGGGCGGTAGCGAAGTGTTTAACCTATTTAAAACTGAATGGTTATGCTTGTTTTTCGCCTGTTTTCAATTATTCTCTTCCTACCAAATGCTTACTAATAAAAAACCGAAGCCTAGCAGAACACTACCCGGCACAACCGGCATGCTATCTACCGGTGGTTTGATTGGCCTCATGTCTAGCTTAGTCGGTGCTGGTGGCGCATTTATTTCTGTGCCGTTCATGGCCTGGTGCAATGTGCCTATGCATAATGCCTTAGCAAGTTCCTCAGCCTTAGGCTTTCCTATCGCTATTGCCAGTGCTGCCGGTTATGTTATCGGTGCCTACGGCTTACCAGATCTACCCCAATACTCGATTGGGTATATTTATTTACCAGCCCTACTGTGCATCTCGCTAACCAGTATGATGACCGCTCCAATCGGCGTCAAAATAGCCCATCAACTCAATACGACTCAGTTGCGACGTATCTTTGCAATTCTCCTGATCTGTATAGCGGTTTACATGCTATCGAAAAGCTTTAAATCTTTTGGAATTATCTAAACAACCAACTTAGATAATGCCCGCAGTCTGCAAGGCGACTATTTCTACATCAGATTTCTTGAGAACCGACCGTAATATCTCCTGGGTATGCTGACCTAATGCTGGTGGGGGCATTTCATGGACAATCGGTGTTTGTGAAAACTTCATGGGACTACCGACGAGCGTCACTTTGCCTGCTACCGCATGGGGTAACTCAATTTGCATTCCTCTAGCTTGCACCTGGGGCTCCTCAAAAACTTCCTTAATCGAGTTAATCGGACCATTGGCAACACCAGCTTCGTCTAGTAAACGAACCCATTCTTTAGTGGTTTTTTGAATGAAGATTTCACCTAATAATTGGGTGATCTCGACGCGATTATTGACGCGTGCACCATTCGTCGAAAATTGCGGGTCTTGGGCGAGATGGGTACATTGCGCGACTTCGCAGAACTTGTTAAACAAATTATCATTACCACATGCGAGGATCAAAGCGCCATCGGCTGTCTTGAAAGTTTGATAAGGCACAATGTTCGGATGCGCATTACCCAAAGAACCCGGCGCCTGACTGGTTGAAAAATAATTCATCGCCTGATTCGATAATAAGGCTACGCAAGAGTCTAATAAAGCGACATCAATCCATTGACCAACCCCTGATACTGCACGATGAGCAATGGCAGCGCAAATTGCAACCGTGGCATACATCCCTGTAGTCATATCAATGATTGGCACACCAACCCGCTGTGGGCCGCCACCAGGCAAATCATCCCGCTCACCCGTAATACTCATTAACCCGCCCATCCCCTGAGCCATAAAGTCGTATCCCGGACGGTCCTTGTACGGACCAGTCTGACCAAAACCAGTTACTGAACAATAAATAATGCCCGGATTAATAGCCTTGATGTCCTCATACCCTAAGCCGTATCGAGCCAAATCACCTACCTTATAGTTTTCGACAATGACATCAACTTCGGTAGCCAACTCACGCACTAATTTTTGACCTTCCGCATTGGAAATGTTAATCGTAATTGACCTCTTACCACGATTAGCCGCGCAGTAATACGCTGATTCCTTGGTTGACTTTCCCTCTTGATCCATCAAATACGGTGGTGCAAAAGCTCTGGAATCATCCCCCTTGATGGGGCGCTCAACTTTGATCACCTGTGCACCTAAATCAGCTAAGTTTTGAGCAGCCCAAGGGCCAGCTAAAACTCTCGACAAATCGAGCACGCGAATATGCGATAAGGGACCTGACATAAACTCCTCTTTTAAAAATTATTTTTTCCTAGATACCCAAAGATATCCGCATATATCTTCTTCGAAGACTTCGCGCAGAGGCACCCAACGCAATGATTGGGTATGCAAACATCCCGTGGCAATCTAAAAGCTTGAGGCCACCGGATACAGGTCTGCACTATCAACGATTCGTAAAATTCCATCGAAGTCGTTTTCTTAATCTAATTTAGTTCCAGATGCCTTCACGACCACAGCCCAACGCTTAATATCTGCTGAAACGAATTTACCGAAAGCCTCACCAGTAAGATTTGGCGTTTCCGAGCCATTGTTTAACCAAATGTCTTTTAATTCTGGCGTATTGAGAGCCTTCGTTACCTCAGCAATCATCTTCTCAGCCACATCTTTAGGCATATCTCGAGGACCCCATAAGCCATACCAAGTACTCACGACATAACCGGGAACCCCAGCTTCTGTGGCAGTCGGCAAGTTGGGAAATGCCGGCACACGCTTTTCGGATGCAACTGCTAAGGCTTTAATCTTGCCACTCTTGATATGCTGCGCAGACGAGCCCAAACCATCAAACATTAAATCAACTTGACCCGCAATTAAGTCTGCTAATGCAGGGCCAGCACCGCGATATGGAATGTGGGTAATAAAAGTCTTGGTTTGCATTTTAAAAAGCTCACCAGCCAAATTATGTGAAGTCCCATTACCAGCACTCGCATAATTCAAACGCCCTGGATTTTTCTTCATGTAGTCAATTAAAGCCATCAAGTCATTAGCCTGAACCTTTTGCGGATTCACAACAATTACTTGCGGAGGCGTGGCAAGAAGTGCTAATGGCAAGAAACTCTTC
Organism: Betaproteobacteria bacterium; assembly: GCA_009927445.1. Classification (GTDB taxonomy): domain Bacteria; phylum Pseudomonadota; class Gammaproteobacteria; order Burkholderiales; family Burkholderiaceae; genus Polynucleobacter. The sequence continues at coordinate 26,806 of RFMZ01000153.1, read as the reverse complement.
TCTATATCGTAGTCTAACTTCGGATAGATAGACGGTGCAATAGCGTGATGCGCAGCGCCCACAAAAAAGGTGTAGCCATCCGGTGCAGCTTTGGCAGCAATCCCAGCACCTAAAGTACCACCAGCCCCGCCACGATTATCAATAATGATTTGCTTATTCAGGTTTTTCGTCAAGACCGCGGATAGTGGCCTCGCAAAAGCATCCGTTCCACCCCCAGCAGGAAATGGCACAATAAATGTAACCGGCTTCGTTGGCCAATTTGGGTCTGCAAAAGCCTGAGTAAATGCCGCTAAACTCAATAATCCAGCCCCTAAAAAATTCCAGCAAAGCCTATTTAAATATTTATTGCTATGCATATCACTCCTCCTCTTGTTATAGATCTGATTTTTTATCAATCTTTTTAAATCAATTGGGCAACTGACCTCGAATGAATCACTTCTCCTTGCACAAACCGATCATGATTATCCTCTATTTTATCTAAATCATATAAATAGTTAACCATCAAACCAGCAGACTGTCTTAAACCTTTTTTCGATAAATCACCCCCCCAATTAATCCTGTGTAACCGCGCGCCATTTCCTAAATGAAATTTAGCAACCTGGTTACCCCCTCGACAAACCGATAGGTGCGTCAAATAAATTGCGCTGAGTTGTTGTAAGGCACTTTTTTCGTCTGGACTTGCCGTTTCCGGAGTCCACCCTAGGGATAGTCTTTCTGGCCAAGATTTGGATTTAAGATCTAAGACGCGCATGGCGTGACTTACTTTTTCTAGAATAACTGGCTTCGGCTTAGCATCCGACAAGTCGCCTCCAGCAATGATCCAATCCATCATGCCAGTAATAGGAGATAGGGTAACAAAGTTTTTTAACGATGGAAACTCGTCTTGTAAATATTTAGCGACGCGTTTGATCAAGAAATTCCCTAAAGAAACACCCTTTAAACCAGGTTCACAGTTACTAATCGAATAAAAAACCGCTACTTTAAATTGTGAAGGATCCAAGGAATCCGACTTTTTATTAACAAGTGGCCCAACCGTTGCCGAAATCTCTGGAACTAAAGCAACTTCAACAAAAATCAGTGGCTCATCAGGCAACTGTGGATGAAAAAATGCAAAGCAACGTCGATCAGGCTGCAACCGTCTTCGTAAATCATCCCAGCCATCAATCTCATGCACCGCTTCATGTTGGATGATTTTTTCTAATATATGGGCTGGCGATTTCCAATCAACTCGGTGCATTTTTAAAAAACCCGGGTTAAACCATGAAACAAATAAATGATGTAAATCATGATCCAATGGCCTCAGCTCAGGTCGCTTATCGAGAACTTTAATCAGATGTCGACGCATTGCAACCAGATTTTTGATACCGCCATCAACTCGATTGATCCGCCGAATTAACTCCTGCCTAGGAGACTCTGTATGCCTACTTAACGCAATGAAATTTTTACCCGAAGCATCCTGTGCATATGCCTGAGCAAGTTTTAACACGTGCTCAGGATCAGGGTTGAATTTAGTGGCTAAGGCGTGATAAAAACTCAATTTTTGATCCTCATCTAACAACTGATATTGCCCCATCAGTTCGTTAGCCATACTCGCTGTATTCGCTTCACCACGCTCAGTTAAGATTTTTTTTGCAGCATTAATCGATCGCGATAACGATCTGACTTGAGTGATGCGTTGGAACAGGGTCATACGGCAATTTCCTTTCGGTAGAATTCTCTTCTAAAGGCTTCAGAATCAATCGATGATATAAATGCCATCGGATTGACTACTCTTAGAAAATATAACACCGAAATTACAGTCTTACCGATTCCGAGTTAAAAGAAATACCCCATAAACAACCATCGGCAAAGATAGCCACTGCCCCATCGATAAACCAAAAGATAAGACCCCTAAAAAACGGTCCGGCTCACGGGTAAATTCAACTAAAAATCGACAAATTCCATACCCCAGTACAAACATACCAGATACCTGGCCAAGTTTTCGAGATGATTTAGCGTAGAACCATAAAACAAGACCTAATAAAAGTCCCTCACCAGCAAATTGATAAAGCTGTGATGGGTGCCTCATCAACACATCGCCAGCTTGGGGGAAAATCATACCCCAAGAGACATTCGTTGGACGGCCCCATAGTTCGCCATTGATAAAATTACCAATCCTTCCAAAAGCTAAGCCAAAAGGAACTAGCGGGGCAATCGCATCAGCGATTGCAAAGAAAGACCGCCGACTCTTTTTGGCATACCAAAATATAGCCAGCAGTACGCCTAAAAATCCCCCATGAAAAGACATGCCGCCTTCCCATACCTTCAGAATATCGAGAGGATGCGCTAAAAAATATCCAGGTAGATAAAATAAACAATACCCTAAACGCCCCCCCAAAATAACGCCTAAGACAGCATAAAACAGCAGATCCTCAATATCTAAATAGGTGATGCCTTGTGACTTCATGGCTGGCTGATTAACCCGTAATCGACCTAGCAGTAGATACTGACCAAATGCCATTAAATACATAAGGCCATACCAATGGATCGCAATTGGGCCCAAACTCAGTGCAACTGGATCAAACTGGGGATGAATCACGCTGCACCCTTCTGATCATAATTGGTTAACTCTAGACCCAATGAGCGATAGTGTTTAAAACGTTCCCGTCCAGCAATTAAGTCCAGCTCATTAGTCGAAACGATTTCGACTACACGCTCAAAACGGTTAGCTAACTCAACGATTTCTGTAAGCGGCTGGCTACCCATATGGATTAGCACATCCGCATGCGGGACTTGATCAAACAACATCTGATTATATGAACTCGTCAAAAGAATCGGACTGGCAATGGCAAGTTCATCATCGATCTGGCAGTGCGGTAAAAAGTCATCCTTACTAAAAGACCAAAGCAAGCTGTCTAATTGTCCAAGTTCTACCTGAGGAATAATCACAATCACTTGTTTGAGCGCCTGCCCCAAGGGACTTAAAGATAAAACTTTTCGAGTTAGTCGACAACAGTAATTTAAACGACTGCCAACCTGACTATGAAAATCAACTCTTGGCATTCGGTCCAACACTTTGCATTAAAAACTCTGCGAGTAATGGCACTGGCCGGCCGGTAGATCCTTTGGCGACGCCACTCTTCCAGGCTGTACCAGCAATATCTAAGTGCGCCCAGTCATAATCCTGCGTAAAACGCGATAAGAAACAGGCCGCTGTAATACTACCAGCAGGTCGACCACCAATATTAGCAAAGTCTGCAAAATTTGACTTCAGTTGCTCTTGATATTGATCATCTAAAGGCATCGGCCAAACTGTATCTAAAGCATTTTTACCGGCGTCTACTAAGCGCTTTGTCAGGTCTGCATTTTTGGAAAATAATCCCGAGTGCACACTACCCAAAGCAATCACACAAGCACCTGTTAGCGTTGCAATATCGATCACAGTAGCTGGCTTAAATTGTTTCACATACGTCAAAGCATCACATAAAATTAATCGACCTTCAGCATCTGTGTTCAAAATTTCAACTGTCTGCCCTGACATAGTCACAACAATATCTCCAGGCCGGGCCGCCTTGCCTGAGGGCATGTTCTCACATGCCGGAATAATACCAATGACATTCTTTCGCAATTTCATTTGAGCTACTGCGTGCATAGTCCCTAAAACCGAAGCGGCGCCACACATGTCAAACTTCATTTCATCCATTGCCTCACCGGGTTTAAGCGATATTCCACCTGTATCAAAAGTAATCCCTTTTCCAACCAAAGCAATCGGTGCTTCTTTAGCTAAGCCACCGCGATACTCCATTACAATGAGTTTAGGAGGTGTATCTGAACCATTCGTTACAGCTAAAAAAGCACCCATCCCAAGCCGTTCTAAATCTTTACGCTCAAGTATCTTTACTTGTATATTTAATTTCGATAAACCTTGGGCTGTTTTGGCTAAATAAGTTGGGGTGCAAATATTCGGGGGTAGATTACCCAAATCTTTTGCAAGAGTAATGCCCGCGGCCACGGCGACACTGCACCGAACAACTTCTTTAATGGCTTTATCATTTTTATCTGTAGTGGCAAACATGACTGACTTCAAAGAGACGGGCTGGTCATTCGGTTTCGATTTTAAGTTTGGGCAGGCTAATCCGAAACGATATGCCTGCTCCTCGATAAGCTGAATAGTTTGACTAATCAGAGCATCATGACTAGGGCTTGGCTTACCTAGCTCATCCTGATCGAGTAACCACAAGACGGCGTTTGAGCGGGTACCAAGCAGACTCCGAATCGCTGTTCTAGATGCTTTTACATAATCTTGAAGATACTTTTGCGTAGGCTGTGCCCCCGCTGAAATATCGCGCTCACCCAAACCAACCAACATGACTCGCTCAGCAGCAAGGCCTGCTGATAACCAGGATTTTTGGCGATTAATTAATAAGACCTCACCAACTTTACCTAAAAAATCTTTTTGATTACACGCCGATTGAATTAAACCATCAAGAATAATATCTAACTGCGCTAAGCTTTTAGGCAAAATCACCTTACTAGCATCTGCTAATTGATAGCACGGTATCAAGATACAATCGATAGATTGTTGCAGTTGTACCTGCAGGCGATTTTGGCCTGAAGGAAAGACTTTCGTGATAAATTTGGTTTGCATGAAAAGGTGCCGTATATGTTAAAAACTCTATTATCCATCGAACTTCAAAAATATGATTTATGAACAAGCACTAAGACGTGAGTTAGCTTATACAACTGGCGCCGTCTTTTTGGTCTTAATCACGATTATGATAACCACTTTGGTGATTCGTATCCTAGGTTTTGCTGCCAACGGAGCAGTCAATCCGCAGGATGTGATTGTACTTATTATGCTTGCCGTCATCGGCTATATCGCAGTGATTCTGTCTGTCTCAATATTTATTGCCATCTTGATCGTTCTAATCCGGTGGCATCGGGATTCAGAAATGGTTGTCTGGTATGCCAGTGGACTGAATCTAAAAATGCTCTATAAACCTGTCTTGGGATTTGCCATGCCGTGGTTAATTGTAATAACTTGCATGGCTCTCTTTGCTTGGCCGTGGAGTAATTCGAAAACAAATGAACTCAGTCAAAAATTCAAAGGGCGTGATGAAGTATCCATGATTGTTGCAGGAAAATTCTTTGAGTCAGCAAACTCCAACCGGGTTTTTTTTATTGAGAATGTCGACAACATCTCAAATAAGATCAAAAACGTCTTTGTAACTGACTATAAAAATAATCGAATTACTGTTGCCATGGCTGAGTCTGGATTTATTAACAATCAATTAGACGGTTCCAAGCAAATCAAAATTCAATATGGCAACCGTTATGAGGGACAACCAAGCCAGGGTGATTTTAAAATCCTAGAGTTCGATGAATACATTGTGGAAATAGATAAAAAACCTTCGCCTTTAATTAAGCCAAGCGCCAAGGAAACACCTACGATCGATTTAATCAATTACCCGATTCCCCTTGCGCAAGGGGAACTGTTGTGGCGGATTGGCTTACCCCTCATGGCCTTTGGTCTGATCATGTTAGCAGTCCCACTAGCCTATGTTAACCCGCGCAAAGGTAGTTATATTGCGATGCTTTACGCAGTGTTCTTCTATCTCATTTATAGCAATCTTTTGAATATTACACAAAGCCTTGTATCTGAATCTAAAAGAAGTTTTTTGACAACTTTTTGGCCTATCCATGTCTTAGCAATGATTCTTGCTCTGCTCCTTTTGATGTATAGAATGAATCCATCCATTCCCTGGTGGCAACGATTTATTCCAGGAGGCTCAAGAGGATCATGATGTGGCTTCTTTTTCCCAAAATCTATGAAAGGTATATTGCCAAACAGGTTTATCAAATATTTTTCTTTATTTTATTTGCTCTGATTTCATTATTTATCTTTTTTGACTATTTAAACGAGGTCAATTCTGTAAAGGGAAGCTACAGTAGCGCTTTAGCATTTTTTCATATTCTCTTAAAAGCGCCTGGGCGATTAGTTGAAATTATTCCTATTGCGGGACTAATCGGCTCCATTTATGTCTTCGCGCAATTAGCAAGCCAATCTGAATTTACTATTTTAAGAATGGCTGGGCTAAATATGTCTTCTGGCCTTTGGACTCTAAGTAAGATAGGGGTACCAATCATTATTGCCACTCTCGCCCTAAGTGAGTGGATCGCGCCATATTGCAACACCAAAGCTGAGGAGGTCCGTGCCAAGGCAATGGATACAGTTCTGACTTCTGGATTTAAAACAGGAACTTGGGTCAAAGACCGACTCCAAGATCCCGATGGAGATGGACCTAGAAAACCAGGAGTACGCTTTGTGAATGTTGGTAAAGTTCAAGATCGAGGTGAAATCACCGGCTTACGAATGTACGAATTTGATGAGTATCGTCGCCTGATCGTGATTCGTGAAGCTAAAAAAGGTAATTATGATGAAAAAGGGTTTTGGAACCTACAAGACGTACTTGAAACTCGAGTTAAAGAAGTAGGGGCCAATCACCCGCTCGATGTGAAATATAATGCGACAACTATCAAACTGCCACTCCAGCGCCTGCATTCTGAAGTGACTCCGGAGATCCTCTCGATTCTATTGATTAATCCGGAGAGAATGTCCATCATGAGCCTGAATCGATTTATTACGCACCTCAAAGAAAACAAGCAAGAAAGCCAAAATTATGAAATTACTTTTTGGAAAAAAATTATTTATCCCTTCACTATCCTAGTCATGCTTTGCCTAGCACTCCCATTTGGATACATCCATGCAAGATCGGGCGGAATTAGTATCAAAGTCTTTGGTGGCATCATGTTGGGTATGAGCTTCCAATTATTTAACACCCTCTTTTCGCACCTAGGCTTATTAGGGGCATGGGCTCCACCACTAACTGCCACAATCCCTCCTCTGATTTATTTAACGCTGGGCTTGATTGCCTTATTTTGGGTATCACGCCGATAAATTGTTATTGTCCCCATCCGCCACTTCTAGGCAGATCTGCTCTTGAAATCTGTGGCCTTGTAAAGTAGCGCTTAGATAGGGAACTTATAGGCTTAATGCGAACCACTGGCGTCAATCTCAATAAACTTATATCGGCAGATAATAAAAAATAGCTTTAATATATCTATATTGATATATAGAAAATAGGGTTAAGTCCATGAATATCCATCAGTTTCGCTTTGTTCAAGAGGCGGTTCGGCAAAATTTCAATCTCACACATGTTGCCAAAGCTCTTTTTACCTCACAACCCGGTGTCTCAAAAGCGATCATCGAACTAGAGGATGAACTCGGCACAGAAATCTTTCGGCGCCATGGCAAAAGAATCCGTGACTTGACCGAACCAGGTAAACACATTGTTCGCTCAATCGAACGAATTTTGAGTGAAGTGGAAAAATTAAAAAAAATTGGAGCTGAATACGTCGCCTCTGATCAAGGTAATTTTGTCATTGCTACCACCCACACGCAAGCGCGTTACGCCCTGCCAGCAATTATTGCTGAATTTACAAAACGGTTTCCCAAGGTGCGGGTAAGCCTGCAACAGGGCAGCCCAGAGCATTTGGCTCATTTAGTTGTCAATGGCCATGCGGATATTGCTATTGCAACGGAGGGTTTAGCGAATTTTCCAGGGCTGATAGCCCTGCCCGGCTATCAGTGGCAACATATAGTCGTTGTACCGCATGGTCATCCTCTACTCATTAAAAAACCCCTCGCGATCGAAGACCTAGCACAATATCCCATTATTACTTATGACATTGCCTTTGCCGGTCGAAGCAAGATTAATGCAGCATTTACTAAAAAAGGCCTGACGCCCGATGTCGTCTTAGAAGCCATCGATGCTGATGTCATTAAAACCTATGTTGAAACTGGTCTCGGTGTGGGGATTGTGGCAGGAGGAGCGTATGATGCCAATCGTGATCAAGCCCTCGCAATGCTCCCAGCAGGTCATTTATTTGGCACCAACACGACGCGTATTGCTTTAAAAAAAGATGCTTACTTACGGGCCTATACGTATACTTTTATTGAGTTATTTGCTCCTAGCTTAACTAAAAAACTGATTGATCAGGCAATTCTGGATCCGGCAGAGTTCGATAAAAAGTCTATATATACAATCTAGTAAAAAAACGCCCTCAGCAATTTATGATTAAATAGTCAAACTAACCTGTTCTTTAGCGTATCTTTCAGAAAGCAAAATCGTGAAAAATTCTCCATGCAACATCACTAACTGTTGTCTTTGGCTAGTTGGTAACCTCCTCTGTGTAAGCCTTGTACTCGCCGATAATTATCCATCTAAACCCATTTCATTTGTCGTGCCAGTTCCCCCGGGTGGATTAGTGGATGCCTCTGCAAGAATAGTTGGAGACGCCTTAAGTACAATCTTGCCACAACCAATCATTATCGAAAACAAACCTGGGGCAAGTGGTAATATCGCCTACCAACAAGTTGCTAGAAGTAACAAAGACGGCTATGCAGTTTTAGTATCTTATTCTGGCTACCATGTTTCTAATCCTATCCTGATGGATAAACTCCCCTGGGATACCAAACAATTAACGCCCATCGGCCTTGTCACGGTTGCTACGAACGTCATCGCTGTGCACCCCTCTTTGCCGGTCAATAATTTAAAAGAATTCATTGCCTATGCCAAAGCAAATCCGACTAAACTCAATTATGCTTCGCAAGGTAACGGCTCCGTGTCACATATCGGGACTGAGATTTTTAAACAAAAATTTGGAATTGAAGTAGTACATGTGCCATATAAAGGTTCTGGAGCAGCGATTGCTGATGTGCTAGCCGGCCAAGTGCAATTATTTATTACGACGCCACCCTCAGTCATGGGACATGTCCAGACTGGTAAATTAAAAGCCCTTGCAGTTACTAGTAAAAAACGCCATCCCATGATGCCAGACGTACCTACTGTTGCGGAAGCTGGCGTGAGTAACTTTGAACTTGAATCGTGGGTGGCACTGTATCTGGCGTCCGACACTCCGAGCGCAGTTATCACCACCCTATCTAGTGCAGTCGAAAAAGCGTTAAGCCTAGCTGAAACCAAAAAACGCGCCGATCTAGCTGGTATCGAATTAAGGTATCTCCCCCCAACTAGAATGACCGCTATGCTCAATAAAGAAATTGCCGAAACAGCCATCGCTATTAAGGCTGCAAAAATTACTCTTGATTGATCTTCTACCTGGGTGAATCACTCAGGTGGTTTATTTACTAGTGCGCGACTTACTTTCCTTAACAGTCTTTGTCCACCGTGCAATATCTGCTTGGATCCGCTCGCCTGTTTGCAAAACTGTTCCGCCTACGGTAATAAAATCATTCTGATCCAACTTGTCTTGCACATCTTTTGTCTGAATCGCTTGACTAATCGCCTGATTCATTTTCATCACAATATCCGTCGGAGTTTTAATCGGGGCAAATACGCCTACCCATAAATCATCCTTAATTTGCGGATATCCCTGCTCAGAAAAAGTAGGGGCATCCGGCATCGATACTAAGCGCTTGTCACTTGAAACTGCTACAACCTTGACTTTGCCCTGCTTCATGAATTGCGAAACCCCCGCAACAGCACCACAAAAAATAGGCGTCTCACCACCCACCGCAGCAATTAAGGCCGGTCCAGATCCCTTGTAAGGAATATGCGTCACATCTGACTTCCAAAGTTGTGAAAATAAATGATCGCAGGTTAAATTGGGCGGCGTGCCATTACCAGCAGTTGCAAAAGACATCTTATCTTTACTGGCTAATTCTTTTAACTCGGCTAAATTTTTTGCCCCTATCTTTTCATTCACGACAACACCCATCGGTTGCGTAGCCGGAATCGATACTGGCATAAAATCCCGATCGGGTAAATAACCCGCAATGGCACCCATCGTTAAAGGATTGACGATAAAGGATGGGGATGTGAGTAAAAAAGTGTATCCGTCTGGCGGGGATCCAGCAACATACTGCGTACCAATACTAGCACCGGCACCAGGCTTATTTTCAACAAAAACACTTTGCTTCAGAATGCCTGATAAACTTTGGGCCAAAATACGCGCTGCAATATCGGTCGATCCGCCAGGTGCAAATGCCACTACAAAACGTATGGGCTTATTCGGATAATCGCTTTGCGCAAAACTATAGGGGATGCCAATCATGCTGCTTAAAACGATCACTTTACAGATACTTATCTGACGAATACGAACCTGTAAAAGCCCGTTGTAAATTGTCCTTAAAAATTGCATCTGATCTCCTTTAAATTATTCTTATTCAAATACCAAATCAGATAACTTGTATATGAAGCGGGTTACCTACTCCGACTTAATCCCTGCAGCTTTAATAACTGCTGCGTTACTAATGAGTTCATCCTTAATTAATTGATCAAACTGCTCAGGGCTCATTGGCATCGCTTCTGCTCCTAGACCAACTAGGCGCTCTTTGACTTCATTGTCTTGCAGGGCTTTTAAAGTGGATTGATTTAATTTATTCACAATGTCGCGAGGAGTTTTAGCAGACACCAACATGCCAATCCAAAATAAATATTCTGATTTAGCAATCCCCGCCTCAGCTAATGTAGGGACGTCCGGTAATTGAGACGAGCGCTTGGATGTGCTCACTGCCAAAGGAATTAATTTACCCGCTTTAATCATCGGCAAGGCCGAGACTAAGGGTGCAAAAAAGTAATCGATTCGCCCAGTCATCGTCTCAGTAATCGCTTCAGGAGAACCCTTGTAGGGCACATGAACGGCGTCAATACCAGTTGCTAATTTAAATTTTTCTGCACTCATATGGGTTGCACTACCTAATCCAGCCGACGCATAATTGAGCTGTCCTGGCTTATCTTTAGCAGCAGCTACGACATCCTTCACCGATTTATAACCTTTATTTGGCGATACAACCATGACGTTCGGAACCACTGCAAGAGGTGTCACAGCAGAAAAATCTTTCACTGGGTCGTAACTTACCTTGTTGATCAGAGGCAAAACAGTGTGTGCTCCCGTGTAAACAAATATCGAGTGCCCATCTGCAGGGGAGTTAAAAATGGTTTGAATAGCAACAGTCCCAGCAGCTCCAGGCTTATTCTCTACGAAGACAGAAACGCCAAATTCACTCTGCAATTTTTCTGCAATAGACCGAGCAATAATATCTGAGGCACTACCTGCAGTTGCCCCTGAAATCAATTTGATTGGTTTACTCGGGAAGGTTTGGGCGGCACCTTTTAAAGGGGTTAGTCCAAGACCAATACTAAACAGCAAAACGTAAGTTAAATGTATTGCTTTACTTCTAGTCAATAGCCATTGAGTCATTGTTTTTCCTGTTTAAAGATTACTAGATACGCGGCAAGCCTAATTGCTCAGCCATCCAATCTGCTGTTCGATGTCGATATCGGTAAGGCCGGTTATTCGCAATATGGTTACCATCTTCCACAATTAATAATTCTGTTGGGCCAGAAGCCTCATCTGCCATTCGCTTGGTATCCTGCCAAGGAATTAAACGATCTAACTTACCAGTCACTAAAAATAAAGGGCAAGTAATTTGTTGAGCAATACCATTTTTCATGGTCAGCGTTTGACTATATTCCTTCGCCTGCGCCTCTGTCGCCAAATGACTTCTGACCCGAAATGCCTCCCGAGTAAGCGGTGGTAATTGCTCCCAAGTATCTGAAAAATCATAAGGCCCGGCAAGACCAATACAAGCTTTTAAGCGTTTTTCAAAAGCTGCTGCTCGAGGAGCATAGTATCCACCCAAGCTCACACCCCATAAACCAATCCGAGTATGGTCAATATCATTTCTCTGCATCAACCAGTCCACCATTGCCCTGACTGGTACCTCATAATCCCCACGAATTGGGAAATCATATTCAGCTTCACCTTGGCCTGGACCATCCACCAATAAAGTGGCCATGCCACGCGCCAAAAAAGGGAGCTCATACGCTTCAAGCTCTTCTTTGGCAGAGTCTAGGCCTGGTACCATAATTAATATGGGTGGTTTTTGATGATTGCTTGGTGCTCCGTTGTTATTGGTGCCGTTATTGGTGCCGTTATTGGTGCCATTAGGCAATCGTAAGAAACCAGCCAAAGTCTTCCCTAAATAAGGAATTTCAACGCGTACCGCCGGGGGGCGCATATGTGGCAATGCTAATTGTTTACACTCAACCGCCTTCATGTGGGCTACCCGCATCTCGCCTAAATCATGTACAGATACAAATTTGGCAAAATGATAATAGACCGCGGCGCGGGATAAATGCTCACTAGCACTCAAGAAAAATTGCTGCTCTAGCGCCTCTTTACCGAGATTTTCGTGGACGAGCGCTCTTTTACTCCAAGCGCTAGTCCAATCCTCCCAGCGATCAATTCCTTGGGTCACTTCTTGAAAATCAGTCAGTAAAATACCATTCGACACAAAGCGTGGCGCCCAATGCGCAATAGCTGACTCAACTCGTGGATCTTTACTCATTAAACTTAGGTCTCCTTAAACATACACTTTAATACCAGACTCGCAAAGTACCTGCAAGAAATCGATGCGCGTGTTTTTATAGATATAGCATCTATCATATCCAAAAAACACAACTAAGCAATCATTTTTTAAAGTCCCTAAAAATATCATGCTAAACCCATACAGGATTAAGCTATTTAGTACTTCTTTGGAGAGGGAGAGCTACAGAGCCTTCAGAGAAGGCTTGACTGAAGAACGAACTAGGCCTTCGTTGTTGCAGCAGAGTAGACCGCTTTCATCATGCATTTACCAAGGGCTGTAAAGTAACGCTTGGTCTTTTGGGTAGTCGTGACAAATTTCTTTCGACCATCTGTGCCAACTTTGAAAGAAATTAGCCCCATAGTTTTCAAACGTGTTAAACGCTGATGCAAGGTTGCAGGAGAGGCAATTTGATTTAATTCAAGAAGCTGCGTTACCAACAGTTGCTCGCCATTCCTGGTTTGAATTTCGATGTGATTAATCAACTCTTTCTCTATAGCATCTAAGGTATGTATCGGAGTCGAAGTTTGTAAGGCGCTAATTAAATTGACGAATCTTAAGTAAATTTCGTGGCTATTTTCTTTATTTTTGCTGAGTTTGATATTTTTTTGCATAATTCTCACAGTAAATTAATTTATAATCTTGAAATGTTATTATCGCAAAAAATTTTTAATAGCGCATCTAATAATTTACTAATCATTTTTGGTGTTGCCCTCGCTTGGTGTGCGGCTTGGTATCTGAATGATTCTTTGTTTCACTTTGCACAATTATCAGCAGTCTCTTCAGCGATTTTTATGCCCGCAGCCCTGCGGATTATTTGCGTACTTCTTTTTGGCTGGGCTGGTGTCCTTGGGTTATTAACTGGTAGTTGGTACATTGCTAGCCAATTTAACGATTCGATTCTCGAAGCACTCCTTTTAGCCTCGTTGTCGTCCTTTCCTGCCATGCTGGTGGTTACTGGCAGTCTGTATTTTTTAAAAATTAATAGGGATCTATCAAATCTTCAAACTAAACATTTTTTAATCTTAGGAATAGCTAGTTCTGCCTGTGATGTTGCGGCGCACATGATCTATTTTGTTTCTACCAAACTCGATGTGCTTGATAATGCGCTAACCATGTTCACGGGAGATATAGTGGGAACCTATCTAGTTTTTCTGATAATTAATGTTGTATTAAAGATACGAGCAGAATTCTAACCTCTACTCACCCTATTCTTCTGCCGCTTCACTAGGCGAACTTTCTGGAAGCCTCCTAAAGTATTACTTAAGACCGACTTAGATGCCTCTTTTTTGCAACTCCTCAAATCCTTTTTCTTGCGAGAATATAGCCTCATAACCGCAAACTGATCTCATTTTTTGACAAGACACCGTAAAAGGGTAACCCATCATGCGGACCATTTCTCGCACTAAAGGAGGATTGCCTGGTAGTGGTAAGTATCGCCATCCGTTTTCGGTAAATTTCGCTAAAGACCATGCATTGCGCTGAGAAAAAGACATGCTTGGGATATTAAACCCACTCGCCTGAAGCCTTTGCGTCATCCATGTCCGAAAATGGACCGGTTTGGCATCTGCAATAAAAAAAACCTCCCGCGTCACTTGACTATCTAAGGCTAATAAGATGCCCAAACATAAATTACCAATATAACAAGTGGCATATAGGTAATCTCCCTCGTCAAACCAACCAAATCGCTTACTTGTAACTGCTGGCCCTATTTGGGTATCTACCGCATCTCCTAAACCCCATACAAAAGCTGGGCGAAGTACAATCGTCTTCATATTGAGGGTCGTACCGTTTAGTACGATTTGCTCCGCCAATGCCTTTGATCTCGAGTAAGGCAACATCGCAAGATTTGTCACAGGTAAATCTTCTTGGCAGTCATACATGGCCTGAGGCTCTTGCATAACAACCGAAGCTGCGCTCAAATAAATGAACTGAGAGACTCCAGCAAGCTGGCACACAATGATTAATTGCCTAGTTAGCTCAACATTATGGCGATCAAAAAAAATGTTTGGGCTACCTAATTTTAAATAGGCAGCGCAGTGAATAACAGCCTGGCATGAACTTAATTCTGGACGCAGTCGATCCAGATCATGAAAGTCGCCTAACCAAACTTTTGCCCCGTGTGCCTCAATGGCTAGAGCATCTCCTATCGAGCGTATCGCGCAAGTAACGGTATGACCATCTTGAACTAGGCGACGCAAAACATGGCCGCCAATAAAGCCAGTCGCTCCAGTTAAAAAGATCTTCATACTGAGCTGAATTATTCGCTAGGATTTTTTAAAAAATCTTGTAAATAAAGCAAGTTTCGATCGGCACCCTCTTCTTGAGGAATATGACCAATATTAGGTAAAGCTTGTAATTGCACTTTGGGAATCAAGCGCATGTAATCATCCGCATTTTTAACGGGTATCAGGGCGTCTTGCGCTCCCCACAACAATAGAGTTGGAGCCTCTATTTTTGATAAAAATGGCACTGGATCTTGGAGGACTGTCTGCCTCAAACGCTCAATCATGGCTCGCCGATTTCCTGGTAAAAGCATAAGCTCGTAATAGCGCTCTAGTAAAGTCAGACTTAAATTATTTTTATTGGCAAAGGCTTTTTCAAGATTTTTCTTTAAGACAAACAAGGGCAAGCTCCATTGCAATAACTCAGCCACAACCGGAACTTGTGGTGCCTGATCATACTCTAGGCCATAACTAGCAAAACCGTCCGGCGATATTAATACAAGTTGATGCACCTTTTGAGGATAATTAGCCGCAAAATACCAAGCAATTCGCCCACCAATCGAATTACCAATCACGGTGGGCTTTGACACCTCCAGACGCTCCATGAGAGCCAAGATAATTGCAATGGAGCGGTTATCGCTATAGTCCGATCGTGGATCAGGACCCGTTAAACCAAACCCAGGTAAATCAAATCGGATTACCCGGTAATCTTTTTCTAGTTCAATCGCCCAGTCATCCCAAGTGTGCAGACTCGAGCCAAAGCCATGGATGAAGATTAACGCAGGGGCCGTCTTTTTACCGGTATCTCGATAATGGATCTCCATACCTTCTAAGAAAATAGTTTCGCTAGGCGCTTGACCATATTTTTTCTCTAACAGGTCTCGATCCATATCTGGCGTCCATAACAAGAATCCGGACGCAATGATGCTACCCACTAGAGCTAAAAACATAAAACGCCAAGATAAAAGAAATTTAGTCAAATCGAATACGAATAGATAGAACACTATCTAATTATGCATTGAAAAAAATTATAATAGCTTCAGACTCTAGGCTATATGATTTCTTGATGTTCAAAATGGATCTCAATATTTTTTTGACTAGGAAAAAATCAGCTAATCAAGTTGAATCCCCGCTTCACGGATTAATGTAGCCCATTCCATTTGTTGGGCTTTAATATATTTTGATACCTGCTCTGGGTTGCCACTCATTACCGTACTGCCATCCTCAGCAAATTTTTGGATTAAATCTGGCTTGAGTAAAGCCTTGGATGCAGCTTCATTGATTAACCGAACGGCCTCTATTGGCATACCTGCAGGGCCAACAAGCACCTTCCAATCAGTTGCCTCAAATCCCTTCAAGCCTAACTCAGCAATAGTCGGAACCTTCCCCAAGACACCAATTCGTTTACTTGAGCTAACTGCTAATGCCCTTAATTTTCCTGCAGTGAGCATTCCAATGACCGCTTGTGGCGTAGCAAACATCCAATCTGTTTGACCACCAAGTAAATCAGTGATGGCAGGTACTGCACCCTTGTAGGGAATATGTAAGAACTGAAGTCCAGTTCTTTTAGCCAACATCTCACCAGCAAGGTGGCCGACTGTGCCAGTTCCAGCACTCGCCATTTTTAAACGATTAGACTTTGCCAATTCAGCTGCCTTGAGAAGGTCATCTAAACTACGCCACGGCGAATCACCACGAACGACTAAAATCATCGGGACTTCAGCCACTAAAGCAATGGGTACAAAGTCTTTACCCGCATCAAACGGCATTTTGTTTAATAGTGCGGGATTAATTGCTAAATTTGAAGTCTGACCCATCGCTATCGAATAACCGTCAGGCTTTGCTTTTGCCACTAAATCAAGCCCAATATTGCCACCCGCGCCCGGTTTATTATCAATCACAACCGACCATTTATATTCTTGGGTCATTTTATCGATTAATTGTCTAGAAACAGTATCTGTGCCACCACCTGGAGTAAATGGAACAATCAACCGAATGGTCCGCTCTGGGAAATTTTGTCCAAATGAAAAAAAGGAAATAACTGCCAAAATACTAACAATCATTTGGGTACAGAATTGTTTACAAATCATTTTTATCCCCTTGTTTTTCTATCCGAATTGTTTGTTTAGCAAGCAGTTCTTGAATCTCCTCAAAACTATACCCAAGCTCTGCCAAAATAGTATTTGAATGCTCACCCGTTTTCGGGGGATTAAAACGAATCGGCAAACGCTTGCCATCCATCGTAATTGGTAATAATGGTGTTGTTACCTCTTGCCCTGCTTTTGGTCCATCACTAATAATTATCTTAGCAAGACCGCCAGTGGCATTCAAATGCGGATCATCAAATAATTGTTCTGGCCGCGTTATCGCTGCATATGGCAGACCATGATCGGCAAATAACTGACTAATTTGTTGCGCACTGTAAGACTTCAGACGAGCTTTAATTAAAGGTATGAGCGTTTCTCTTGACTGCACACGCTGATTATTCGTCGCGTAACGCGTGTTTTGAAATAAATCTGGCCAATTAAATATGTCACAAAATATTTTCCACTGCGTATCTGAGACAACTGCCAAAAAAATCTTCTCCGCCTGCGCAACTTCAAATACATCGTATATGCCCCATGCAGATATTCGACTAGGCATTGGTTTTGCAGGTTTTCCCGTGACAGCATATTGCATCATATGCTGACCTACTAATAAAACATTGTTTTCAAATAAGGCGCTTTGAATTTCTTGACCCTGTCCGGTAAGATCCCTTTGCCGAAGAGCCGCCATGGCCCCCATTGCACCAAATATTCCACCCATCATGTCATTTACCGAAGCACCTGCCCGCAACGGTTTTTCTTCAGTCCCAGTCATGTAAGCTAACCCACCCATCATTTGAACCACTTCATCTAATGCCGTGCGATGGTCGTAAGGGCCTGGCAAAAAACCCTTATGGCTAACGTAAATTAAACGCGGAAATTGCACTTTTAAAGAAGCGTAGTCAAGTTGTAATTTTTTCATCGTACCTGGCTTAAAGTTTTCGCAAAGAATATCCGCTGTGGCAATTAACTCTTGTACGATTTTTCTACCTTCAGGTGTATTGATATTTACAGCCATGCTTTTCTTATTGCGATTAAACATCGAAAAAAATCCTGCCCCAGATCCTAATAAGCCCCTTGTTTTATCCCCAGCCATTGGCTCAATTTTGATGACCTCCGCTCCTAGGTCACCAAGCACCATGCCACAAGTTGGCCCCATCACCATATGAGTAAACTCAATAACCCGAATACCAGCGTAGGGCAATGACGTTGCCGGCGTTTGATCTGTTGACATGAGTGTTCTATCTGATAGAATTTAATTCTATGATTAAAACACAGGTTGACCCTGTCAGTAAATGCCAAAACCTTCATTAAAAGCACATGCAGCCATAATGCCCTTTTCGAACTCTGGGGTAGCCGCAGTCGATAAAGCCTTAGGAATCCTCCGCTTGTTTAACCCACAACAGCCAGCCTTATCACTAGCCAAGATTGCCGAGCTTACAGGGCTATATAAAAGTACCATTTTGCGCCTTCTCGAATCTCTGGCATACGCGCAATTACTCTTTAAAAACCCAGATGGGCAGTATATTCTCGGCCCGAGTATCGTCCGTCTTTACCAAAGCTATCAAGCCAGCAACACCTTTGAACTTATTGCTCTTGCCGCCTTACGCGAACTTACCGAAATTACCCAAGAAAGCTCGGCTATCCATATACGGCAGGGCGAGCATCGACTTTGTCTTCTTCGTGTAAATTCATCCCAAGCCCTGCAGGACCAAATCAAAGTAGGTGATTTACTCCCTATGCATCAAGGCGCTGGAGGCAAAGTCATCCAAGCGTTTGAAGGGAGAAAAGGTAAACTGTTTGACCAAATCAGAAAAGCCGGTGTGCTTGCATTACCAAGTGATCGTATTCAAGAAATTTCGGGGATTTCGGCTCCTGTATTTAACGATTCAGGACTTCTAGGAGCATTGACCTTAACAATGCCAACCTATCGATACAATATTAAGCATACCCAAATCGTTAAAGAGACAGCAGAAAAGGTATCTAAATTACTCAGCAGCCAACCAGCGTAAAAAAAGTTTTAATCAATTAACTAGATGGGACTCACCCAAACTGGCACAAAGTCTTGCGCAGCGCACTAGGTCAGTACCTACTACAGCTAAGACTACTGGTGCCGAAGCCCGGACTCGAACCGGGACACCTTGCGGCGGGAGATTTTGAGTCTCCTGTGTCTACCAATTTCACCACTTCGGCAAGTTAACGATTATGCCATGGAATGCTACCCAACAAAACCTCGATGCCTTGGCTATAAAATTTGTAGCCAAGGCAAGCCGGCTTATGGAATCAAAATTGTCGAACCAGTGGTTTTTCTATCCTCCATGTCCCGATGCGCCTGAATGGCTTGAGCCAACGGATAGCGTTGATTAATTTCAATCTTTACCTGCCCTGAAATCACCCGTTGAAATAAATCAGCCGCCATCGGCTCTAATAATGCTCGGTTCAACACGTAAGTAGTTAGGGTAGGTCTCGTAACCTTTAAAGACCCCTTACCAGCAAGAATAGATACATCTAATGGTGGTACAGGGCCAGATGCATTGCCAAATGTCACCATCAATCCTCTAGGCGATAAACAGTCCAACGATTTCATAAACGTGTCTTTGCCTATCGAGTCATAAACGACGGGTACACCCTTACCGCCAGTAATTTCGCGAACCTTTGCAACAAAATCTTCTTCTCGGTACAAAATGGTATGGTCGCAACCATGCGCTTTGGCCAGTTCTGCCTTTTCTGGGCTACCAACAGTCCCAATCACCGTCGCACCAAGTGCCTTAAGCCATTGACAGGCAATGGTTCCAACACCTCCCGCAGCTGCGTGTAATAAAACCGTGTCTCCCTTTTGAACTGCATAGGTGTCATTAATTAAATACTGCACTGTCAAGCCCTGTAACATCATTGCAGCACCCTGCTCAAAACTCAAGGCATCAGGCAGTTTTAAAACAATATCCGCTGGCATAATCCGAGCTTGCGCATAAGACCCTGACGGCCTACCGGCATAAGCGACACGATCGCCAACTTGCAGGTGAGTCACTCCTGCACCAACTTTTTCAACAACGCCAGCACCCTCCTGACCCACTCCAATCGGCAAAGTTTGAGGATATAAACCCACTCGAAAGTAAATATCTAAATAATTGACCCCAATTGCATGATGTTTAACTAATATCTCTCCAGGGCCCGGATCACCCAACTCGACATCAACCAACTCCATAACCTCAGGGCCGCCTACCTTGCTCATACGAATCGCTTTTACAATCATTCCTGCCATAAAAATCTCCTTTTGTGGGGGTGCTCTTTGAAATTGCCTAAAATTGACATATTACACTTATAGTAATCTGTTATTTGAAAGGAAGTATATTATGGCCGGTCATTCTAAATGGGCCAATATCCAACACCGCAAGGGACGCCAAGATGAAAAAAGAGGCAAAATTTGGACTAAATTAATCCGAGAAATTACGGTTGCCGCCAAAATGGGGGGGGCTGACTTGCATAACAACCCACGCCTTCGCCTAGCAATTGATAAGGCCAAAGATGCCAATATGCCCAACGACAACGTGCAACGCGCTATTCTGAAAGGTACGGGCGCTCTTGAAGGCGTCAGTTATGAGGAAATACGCTATGAAGCCTATGGCCCCCATGGCGTAGCGCTCATCATTGACTCTCTGACTGATAATAAAACCCGCACCGTAGCTGAAGTAAGGCACGCACTTTCTAAAAATGGTGGTAACCTCGGTACCGATGGTTGTGTTGCATACCTTTTCAAACATTGTGGCGTCCTCATGTTTGCACCTACCGTCCCTGAGAATGAACTTCTAGAGGCTGCACTTGAGGCAGGTGCAGAAGATGTCCTCATTCATGACGATTTATCCAAAGAAGTTTTAACTAGCGCAGTTGATTTTTCTCCTATTCGAGATAAACTCACCAAACTAGGATATTTACCGGAATTTGCTGAAGTGACTATGCGCGCTGAAAATGAGATTGAACTTCGGGGTGAACAAGGCACAAGCATGCAAAAATTATTAGACGCTTTAGAAAATCTAGACGATATACAAAGCGTATATTCCAATGCCAGCCTGAATGAATGAGGGAATTTTGAAAATATTAGTAATCGGGTCGGGGGGCAGAGAACATGCCCTTGCATGGAAAATATCCAAATCCAATAAAGTAAAAACTGTCTTTCTTGCTCCTGGTAATGGCGGAACAGCCAACTCGGGGAGGAGTTTCAACAGCATTGTTAATACCCCTATTCATGATATCCATGAATTAGCTGATTTCGCGCAAAAAGAACAAATCGATCTGACCGTTGTGGGGCCAGAAAAACATCTATCAGAAGGCGTCGTAGATGTTTTTCGTGCTCGAGGACTAAAGATTTTTGGTCCAACCCAAAAGGCTGCGCAACTGGAGTCTTCAAAAGACTTCGCTAAAGCCTTTATGCAAAGAAACGGTATTCCGACAGCTTCTTATGCTACCTTTGCCGATGTTCATTTAGCACATGCCTATATCGACCAGCAAGGAGCCCCCATCGTTATAAAAGCCGATGGCCTAGCGGCCGGTAAAGGGGTTGTCGTAGCGATGACCCTCACAGAAGCCCATGCGGCAGTCGACATGATGCTTACCGACAACCAAATGGGACAAGCCGGTGCACGAGTCGTAATCGAAGAATTTCTAACCGGTGAGGAAGCGAGTTTTATTGTCATGGTCGACGGGCAGAATATTCTCCCTCTAGCCACTAGCCAAGACCATAAACGCTTACTTGATCATGACCTTGGACCGAATACTGGAGGTATGGGTGCCTACTCTCCCGCACCAATAGTTACCCCTGAAATGCATGCCAAGGTACTGCGCGAAATCATCAAACCAACCATTGCTGGCATGGCTGAAGATGGCATTACTTACACCGGATTTTTATATGCCGGACTGATGATACATCCTAACGGAACAGTCAAAACTCTAGAATTTAATTGTCGAATGGGCGACCCAGAAACACAACCGATTATGGCTCGTCTTAAAAGTGATTTTGTCGACCTTTTACAACATGCTATTGACGGCACACTCGATCAAATTGAAGCTGAGTGGGATCCGCGGGCAGCCTTGGGCGTTGTTCTAGCGGCTGCTGATTACCCTAGCACCCCACGAACTGGAGATGTAATCACTGGAATACCTCTAGAGGACGACCATCAAGTTGTTTTTCACGCCGCCAGTGCCTATAAAGATGGTAACCTAGTAACTAGCGGTGGCAGAGTATTATGTGTTGTTGGACTAGATAGGAATATTAAGGGAGCGCAAACTCGAGCATATGATGCGGTGCAGTTAATCCATTTTGATGGCATGCAGTATCGACAAGATATTGGCCATCATGCTTTAAAAAAATAATTTATGGCAATACAAATTAGCATATTAAAAGGATTCTTCTGGGATCTGCAAGACCACATTACTCAAACAGTCGCGCAGTTTGATGGTAAGTCCTTCTTAAATGATGAATGGGCTAAGCCAAAAGATAGCCCCCTGCAAGGCTACGGTCGCTCGATGATTTTAGAAAACGGCCATTTCTTAGAGCGAGGTGGAGTGGCCTTTTCTCATGTAAGTGGTAACAAATTACCGCCATCAGCTACAGCGCAACGCCCTGAAATCGCAGGGGGTAGTTTTGAAGCAATGGGCGTTTCCCTCGTCTTTCATCCCCGCAACCCCAAAGTTCCAACAGTCCATATGAACGTGCGCTGTATTGTGGCAATGAAGGATGGTGTTGAACCTGTCTGGTGGTTTGGTGGGGGTATGGATCTCACACCCTTCTACGGTGATCAAGCTGATTGTGTCCATTTTCATCAAACATGCAAACAAACGCTAGATGCTTTTAATCCAGACTTTTATCCAATTTTTAAGAAAAATTGCGATGAATATTTTTATTTACCCCATCGTCAAGAACCTAGAGGTATCGGTGGTATCTTTTTTGATGACTTTAATGAACTCGGTTTTGACAAAAGCTTTGCAATGACGCAAGCGGTTGGAAAATCCCTATTGGATGCCTATATGCCAATCGCCCAAAAACACTATCAGGACCCCTACACGCCTGAAGAAAAAGAATTTCAAGAATACCGTCGTGGTCGCTACGCAGAGTTTAATTTGGTCTATGATCGTGGTACACACTTTGGCTTACAATCCGGTGGCCGTGCTGAATCAATCCTCATGTCTATGCCCCCCTTAGCTCGCTGGCAATACCAACGCACCCCAAAACCTGCAAGTCCCGAACACCTTCTTACATCCTTTTTCTTGCAACCAAGAGATTGGCTCGCATGATCGGAATATTGGGAGGTACCTTTGATCCACCCCATTGGGGACACGTTCAGTTAGCTAAAAATTTTATTGAAATCCTTGAGCTTGAGGAACTTATTTGGCTCCCCGCAGGCCAGCCTTGGCAAAAAAGTACGCGTATTACGCCTGCTTCCATCCGTTATGATTTAACTAAAGCAGCGGCGCAAGACTTACAAAATGAAATTGACCATGCGAAATCACCTGTCAAAATTCAAGTAAGTCGTATCGAATTGGATCGACAAGGGCCTAGCTATACCATCGATACGGCTCGTGAGCTGCGGAGCATGTATGGTCCTAATAAATCTCTTGTCTGGCTCATGGGCGCAGATACCTATCAGAATCTGCCATCTTGGAATGATTGGCAAAACTTACCAGAATATCTCCATTTGGCAGTAGCAAGCAGAAGGATCTCCCCGCGCGCAGAGCAAGCCACCATTCCGGCTCATTATCCCCAAACAATCCAAGAAATTATTCGTATTTTTGATAGCCGAATTACCCAAGCCGCACATGATTTAAAAATATCCCCCTCTGGAAAAATTTTTTTCGATGAGTTGTTTCATGTGGATCTGTCCTCCACAGAACTGCGAGAAATGCTGCATGACGCTCTCTTAACTTCGAAATTAAAGCAGGCAATATCTCCAAAAGTGCTTGAATTAATATATTCTTTGAGTATCTATCAAGCAAATCCCCCCAACGAAAGCACAAATTAAAGTATGGACTTAAGAAAATTACAACGCACGATTGTTGATGCACTCGAAGATGTAAAAGCGCATGATATCCGCGTCTTCGACACGACTAAACTCAGCGATTTATTTGACCGAGTCATTATCACTACGGGTACTAGTAATCGCCAAACGCGCGCCCTGGCTTTTTCAGTGAGTACTAGCGTTAAAGAAAAAGGTGGTGAAATTATCTCGATCGAGGGCCTTGATACCGGTGAGTGGGTCCTCGTTGATTGTGGCGATATTGTGGTACACATCCTGCAACCAGCGATTCGAGCCTATTACCAATTAGAAGGTATGTGGGGCAGTAAACCAGTGCGCGTTAAACTCAACACCCAAGCCGGTCCGACTAGTGGTCCAATGATATTTAGTGACGACCAAGAAGATTAATGAAGCTATTGGTAATTGCTGTCGGGCATAAAATGCCGCAATGGGTTCAAATCGCTTGTGAAGACTATCTCAAAAGAATGCCCAGAGAATACACCCTAGAAGTCAAAGAACTCAAACCAGATATCACCCCGTCTAAAGAAGCATTAAAAATACGCCAAGTGATTGCAAAGGGTGATCATGTGATTGCTATGGATGAGCATGGCATGGATATAACTACCCTACACATGTCAAAAACAATGACTAATTGGCGCTTACTGGGGAAAAATATCGCTCTCATCATCGGTGGTGCCAATGGCCTTGACCAGTCAATCTTGCAAATGGCAAACGAAATCTGGCGACTATCAAGCCTCACCCTGCCGCATGCCATGGCTAGATTATTATTGATCGAACAGCTTTACCGATCCTACACAATTCTCGAAAATCATCCGTATCACCGTGAGTAAAATGAAGAGTCTTTATCTGGCTTCTGAAAGTCCTCGCCGACAAAATATCCTACAACAACTGGGAGTAGATTTTGAACTCCTGCCCCCCCAACCTAGCGAAGATCCCGAGTTACTCGAAATTGCTCAGCCAAATGAACCTGCCCAGCAATACGTTCAACGAGTTACTTTCAATAAACTACAAGCCGCTAAAACCCGGTTAACTCACCAAAATAAAATCTGGGCCCCGATTTTATGCGCCGATACATGTGTCTGTATCAAAACGCACACATCAGACATCCTTCTTGGAAAACCCCAAAACCTGCATGAAGCCAAAAGGATGTTAAACCAATTAAATGGCCAAGCCCACTGGGTCTATACCGCCGTCGCTATAGCGACTTCTTTACAGGATCCTGGCATCCTTCGACTGTCTTCTTCAGAAGTGTTTTTCGGGGAAAATTCTGATCTGCATATTGAGCGTTATTTAGCAACCAATGAACCAATCGGTAAAGCAGGAGCCTATGGCATCCAAGGTCTTGGAAGTGCCCTCATCGAACGCATCCATGGTAGCTATAGCGGCATCATGGGTCTTCCAATCTATGAGACGATACAACTTTTAGACCTTGCAAAAATTCCTTATATGCTATCCCCATGAATGAAGAAATCTTAATTAACTTTACCCCACAAGAAACGCGTGTTGCTCTCATTAGCCATGGCGAGGTGCAAGAATTACTCATTGAACGCGCCCAAAATCGGGGTTATGTTGGTAACGTGTATCTAGGCAAGGTGAACCGCGTCTTACCCGGTATGCAGTCCGCCTTTGTGGATATTGGTCTGGATAAATCTGCTTTTATCCATGTTGCAGATATTCATCCGAGTCAAGATACGCCCATCGAAAAACTGATTTTTGATGGGCAAACACTCCTTGTGCAAGTCCTCAAAGATCCCCTAGGCTCTAAGGGTGCAAGGCTGACAACCCATATTAGTATCCCCGGACGAAATCTGGTCTATTTACCCGTGGATAAAAAAGATGGTCAAATTGGGATTTCCCAAAAAATTACGGAAGAAAAAGACCGCGAGGAATTAAAAAACCGCGTTCGAATGCTTCTACCGCCCTCATTTCAAGGCAGCTTAATCGTTCGAACTAGCGCCGCAGAAGTGACCAGTGCCGAACTAGAAGAAGATCTACATTTTTTACAATTGAGCTGGCAAAAAATTCAGCAGCAAAGTCAAAAACTCCCAACACCAGCTCTACTCCATCAAGATCTGAATCTGATGGAGCGTGTCATGCGGGATATTGCCGAGCAGTCAACTACCCAAATCCGAATTGATTCGGCTGAAAACTATAAAAAATTAAGAGAATTCTCCCAAATTTTTATGCCAAA
The DNA here is from genome assembly GCA_009927445.1 of Betaproteobacteria bacterium. Lineage (GTDB taxonomy): Bacteria > Pseudomonadota > Gammaproteobacteria > Burkholderiales > Burkholderiaceae > Polynucleobacter. Next base: position 848 of record RFMZ01000153.1, on the reverse strand, counting down.
GCTACTGGATAAAGTGATTCTTTATCGGGGTGAGCGCCCACTATTTGATTTATATAATGTCGAAAGCGAAATCAACCTGGCCTTAAACCGGCGGGTTAGTCTCAAATCAGGTGGCTATCTCATCATCGACCAAACCGAGTCCATGACGACGATCGATGTCAATACCGGCAGCTATATTGGGGCTAAAACATTTGTCGATACGATCTACAAAACGAATCTCGAAGCAGCCAAAGCAATTGCTCGCCAACTGCGTTTGCGTAACTTGGGAGGTATTATTATTGTCGACTTTATTGATATGCCGACCCTTGAACATCAGTCCGCTGTTTTAGCTGAACTCGAACGAAGTCTAGCAATTGACCGCGCCAAAACAGCAGTTAACCCCTTTTCGTCACTAGGCCTCGTCGAAATGACTCGCAAAAGAACTCGCGAGTCTTTAGCACACCAACTTTGCCAAGTCTGCACTACCTGTGATGGCAAAGGAGAAATTAAAACCGCTCAAACCATCTGCTATGAAATTCTCCGAGAAATCGTTCGAGAACATCGCCAATTCAACCCAAAAGAATTCCGCATTGTGGCCGCACCTGATGTGATTGACTTATTTTTAGAAGAGCAAAGCACCTTTTTAGCGGAACTAAGTGAATTCATTGGCAAACCGATCCTCCTGCGCGCTGAAGCTCTCTTCGCACAAGAGCACTACGACATCGTCTTACTCTAACTTACACTAAGTACTCGTAGAAAATTGTATGCGATGCAAACTAGCATACAAGCCATTTTGAAGAATCAAGTCGCGATGCGTACCTACTTCAATTACGTGACCATGCTCCAACACAACAATTCGGTCAGCGTTC
>RFMZ01000282.1 GCA_009927445.1 Betaproteobacteria bacterium | reverse complement strand
CCCCTGCCGCTCCAGCTGCTGAACCAGCTAAGAAGTAATTCATTCAGCTCCCAAGGCCGCTCTGTTGAGCGGTTTTTTTTTGCATCACCGTCCTCAATTGCAAGAGCTTTTTTAAACAAACTTGAAATTTTCAACGCCCTATTTTCCGCGTTTTATTTTTATGAATAATATGGCTAAGACTGATTTTTTTTAACTAAATCCGACCATCTTCACACCCAAAAATATACCTAAGTCAACCCATACGGAATGATCAATGAATATGCAACATCAATCAACTACTTCACCGAACTTAAAATTGATTTATGCCCTTGGCCTAGCTGGCCTTATACCTTTTTTGGTTTCAATTGCAGCACCAATCACAGGGCTTTATCCCCAAACTGAGTGGTTAGAAATTCGCTTATCTTATGGCGCAACCATACTTAGTTTTGTGGGTGCGATTCACTGGGGAATTGCGATGTCACAACCAGAAATGTCTCGCAAAGATAGAAATATCTTTTTTATTTGGAGTGTTATGCCGGCTCTCATCGGCTGGTATAGTCTTGGCCTAAAACCCGTCGAAGCAAGCACCATACTTGCTCTAGGTTTTATTCTGCATCTTATCCAAGACTATCGCCTACAACGAAAAAGCTCTTACGCCATCTTGGTACTTCCCACTGCGTATGCTACTAACTATCGTGGCTACTATATGCCTCATCCTTGGACTATTTATTTAACTAAAGGCCCCGCTTCAATAAACCCGCAACGCAGCGAACACCTTGCAATCGTAACCAATCAATTAATTTGCTGATCAATGCCACTCAAGATCTGCTGGCTAATATCGGCTTTAGAAACGACTCCGCTATCCTCCAGTATCATTACTTTTGTAGTACTTGTATCTGAAGTCTTTACCGACACCCGGTATCGCTTAGCTTTTTTCATATCATCATCTTTTGATGATGATTTAAACCAGCCAGAAAACCAGCCGTCTTTTTTGGCAACATCAAAATCCTTTGGATTAACAAATCGCACAAAAAATATACCCTGAGAACGGTCCCGATCCTCAACCGTAAAATTCGAGCGGTCAAGGGCTAAACCAACATCCCGCCAAGAGCGATCAAAGCCTTGATTGAGCGTTAAAACGACTACACCACCCTCTGTATTTACGCGTGTTACTTTAGACTTGTCATTCGTTGGTTTACTAGCTAAGGAGGTTTTAGCACTGTCATAGTTAGTCCCTAAATACACCATCATGCGGGCTAACATCTCCGCCTCTAACTCAGGATCATTGGCCCGCGAGGTCCATAATGTGGAATTCTTATCAACCCCAACGCCAACTAATTCTTCAACAGAACCTCGGTGGGTAACAAAGATCTCGGTTTGACCATTGTCACTTTTCTCAAAGCGGGTTCGAAATTTATCCCGCTCACCAGTCGAGTACAAACTGTCTAAAGCTTTTCCTAAAAAGTTGCGAATCATATCCTGCGGAATCTTCGCCCGATTTTCTGCCCAATCAGTTTCCATAATCCCAGTATTCGGTGAATCAGTGATCAAAATAAACCCTGTATCTTCCCAAAATGATCGAACCTTAGGATATAACTCATCCCCAGATCGCTGCACAACTAACCAACGACGGTTACCATCACGCATAATCCGAATTCCGGCCTGCTCAGGCGTCACTAAATTCTTCGTCGGGGTTTCTTTGATCTTTGAATTCGCAGCACCATATTGCGATAAAGTCGCAGCACCATCAGCAACGCTGTAACGCTTTTGAGCAGACGGGAGCGTCAAATCTGGAGGAATGCTCAAATTCGGGGTTTTCTTTTCACCTTGCGATTTGTAGTCAATCGATTCGCTTGAAAAATTCGTAGTGCATGCGCCGAAGAAGAACATACCGAAAGACACTATGCCAATCCGCATACCTCTCAATACTGGTTGATTCAACTGAAATACTTTTTTCATAATTTCCTATTCAGAGCCTCTATTACTGCACAACAATTACTACTTCACAAAACCTAATTTTGCTAAGTTTTTGACCAGTGTAGCTTGGATTGATTGAGACAATGGCGTCAAAGGTAAACGAATCCCCGGGGCAATCATTCCCATCTCATGCAAAGCCCATTTAACCGGAATGGGATTTGGCTCTATAAACATTAATTGATGTAATGATAGTAATTGAAATTGAATCTCTCTGGCAGTCTCTAATTGCCCTAAAACTGCCGCCTCACACAACTTGGACATCAAATTTGGTGCCACATTGGCTGTTACCGAAATATTGCCGTGACCACCCATCAACATCAAAAAGATCGCTGTTAAGTCATCGCCTGAAAATACCGCAAAATGGCTACTGCCCTGAGCCCTCAGTCCAGCCAATAAAGCCGAAGCCCGCTCCAAATTACCCGTAGCATCTTTTAACCCGATGATCCCAGGTACTTTTGCTAAACGTAAAATCGTATCATTGCTCATGTCCGCTACAGTGCGTCCTGGGACGTTATATAAGATGATCGGCAAATTAACTTCCTGAGCTATCTTTTGAAAGTGTAAAAACATGCCTTCTTGTGTAGGTTTATTGTAATAAGGTACCACTTGTAAACTAGCGTTTGCTCCAACTTGTTTTGCGTATGCGGTTAATTCAATGGCCTCCAAAGTGGAATTACCACCTGTCCCAGCAATCACAGGAATCCGACCCTTGACATGCTCTACAGCCACCCGAATTAATTCGCAATGCTCTTCAAAATTGACAGTTGGGGACTCTCCAGAAGTGCCGACAATCACTATACCGTGTGTTCCCTGTTCAATATGCCAGTCACATAAACGCCGAAGGCTCACAAAATCTATTCCACCATCATCAAACATGGGGGTGACAATCGCGACAATACTGCCAAGAATTGGTAGCTGAGGATAAGTTGTTTTGATGTTCATATCATAATTGTAGCCCAATGCTATTGTGCTTTACAGCACAAATACGTTGAACAATTGCTGGTTTAGGTAATTCTACTCGGCCCTGCTCAAAAGCTACTACTGAGAAATCTTCCTGATTAAGAACTAAATCCAGTAACTCGTTTTCTCTTAATAAAAAATCTGGATTCGAGGGCTTACCAAACTGGGCATTACCATCTGCGAATGTCTCATAAATAAATACTCCCTGATCTTGAAGTAATTGTAGCCAATTTACCAAAAAAGGTCGGTACAAATAGTTCGTAATAATTACACCTGAAAACTGTTTTCTTTGCAATTGGCTAGGAAACACTGCTAGCTCTAAGTCAAGAACTTCGAAGGTATTTTGCCTTTGATTAGTCTGTAAGCCGTCCATCTTGGGGATGGCTAACCGATTTTCCAGAGTCAAAATAGCCTGCGGATTAATATCAACTCCGTATACTGAATAGCCAGCCTCGATCAAGGCAAAGGCGTGGCGTCCAACCCCACAAGCAACATCTAAAACCTGCCCCTCCCGAGGAATTAATGGCATAAAACGCCGCACCCAGGTAGACGAGTCGGCGTCACTATGAGTAATCAAGCCCCATCGCCTCACGCACATCACGCATCGTTTCTTGAGCAGTTTTTCGCGCCTTATCACAGCCATCGGCAATCAAAGCACGCAACAAACTAGGATCATCCAAATACTGTTGGGCACGCTCTAACATCGGTTGCTGCTCTTTTAAAATCGCTTGAATAACCGGCTCTTTGCATTCAAGGCATCCAATACCCGCCGATGTACATCCAGATTGAACCCACTGCTTAGTTCCCTCATCTGAATACACCTCATGAAATTGCCAAACTGGGCAATGAACTGGATTACCAGGGTCAGTCTTACGCACCCTTGCAGGATCTGTTGGCATAGTTCGCACTTTTTTAGTAATTGACTCAGCACCTTCCCGCAACGCAATCGTATTTTGATAAGACTTTGACATTTTTTGTCCATCTAAACCGGGCAACTTAGACGCTGTGGTGAGTAAAGCCTGTGGCTCTACTAAGATAATCTTCCTAGCACCTTCTAAATAGCCAAACAAGCGCTCGCGATCACCCATCGATAAACTCTGTGCTTCATGCAATAAAGCTTGCGCTTGCTCAAGGGCCTGAGCATCACCTCGCTCTTGATAAGCCGTTCTTGCCTCTAAATACAACTTTGTTCTCTTGCCACCTAATTTTTTTGCTGCAGCTAAAGCCTTTTCTTCAAAACCAGCTTCACGACCATATAAATAGTTAAAGCGTCTTGCAACCTCTCTAGTCATCTCGACATGGGGTACTTGATCCTCACCAACCGGCACATGTTCAGCCCGATAAATCAAAATGTCTGCGGCTTGTAACAATGGATATCCTAAAAAGCCATATGTCTGAATATCCCGATCACGTAATTTTTCTAATTGATCTTTATAAGTCGGTACCCGCTCTAGCCACCCTAAAGGAGTGCCCATCGATAACAAAAGAAATAACTCAGCATGCTCTGGCACCTTACTTTGAATAAATAAAGTCGCCTGTGAAGGATCAACGCCTGCAGCTAACCAATCAATCACCATCTCCCAAATCGACGCTTCAATCATCTCTGGCGTTTCATAATGCGTCGTCAAAGCATGCCAATCTGCTATAAAGAAATACGATGGGTACTCAGATTGCAAACGAATCCAATTTTTCAGAACACCATGATAGTGACCTAAGTGAAGAGCCCCTGTTGGGCGCATACCAGAGATAACGCGTTCAGAAAACATATACTTTTAGATTTGAAATAAAGACCACACTGGTTTTAAATGAGTCGCTAAGGGTGGCAGTATTCCCAAATCAGTTCGACTCTCTGTCGGATCATGAAAATCTGATCCGCGAGAGGCATAAAAGCCGTATTGTGTTGCAACCTTGGCATACTCAACATACTGCTCAGGAGAGTGACTGCCCGTTACCACCTCGATACCAAGACCACCAGCTTGTAAAAACGCAAGGTACAGACTATCTTTTTCTAGATCAGTCAGACGATATCTGCCTGGATGAGCAATAATCGCCACCCCTCCAGCATCTTTGATCCAAGTTACAGCTTCAGCTAAAGTGGCCCAAACATGGCCGACATAACCAGGCTTACCGTCAATCAAAAATTGAGTAAATACTGCATTTGTGTCTACACAAATACCTTTTTCGACAAGAAATCTCGCAAAATGGGTTCTAGATAGTAACTCTGGATTACCAGCCAATGCAGTAGCTCCCTCGTAAGCACCAGGAATTCCAACTGCCGCTAATTGCCGAGCAATCTCCTGACCTCTTTGCATACGCCCATCTCGCGTTTTACGTAAGCCCTCTATTAAGCGTTGGTCATAAGGATTAATACCTAAACCCACTATATGAATAGTCTGCCCAAGCCAACTCACTGATATTTCTACGCCACCCAAATACTTCATACCAAGATTTCTGGCGGATTCTTCAGCCCGTGCCTGACTACTCACTAAATCGTGATCTGTTAGTGACCATAACTCCACACCATTTGACTTGGCGCGCACAGCCAATTGCTCAGGGGTCAATGTCCCGTCCGATAAAACAGAATGGCAGTGCAAATCTGCATTTATAGAATTCATCTGACTATTTTACAGTTGAATGCCCAGCAAGACTAAAAGCACTGCTTAAAAGGTGCGCTAGTGCTTGACGCCATCAAAATCGGACGCATGGGCTAAGTTAACTTCGTATCCACAACGCGTCTTGGAGCAGATAAATACTCTTTTGATTGCATCTCAATTAAACGTGAAACCGTCCGGTGGAATTCGCCGGCCATCTGTCCTTGCAAATATAACTGATCACAATCGACCTCGGCCGAGATGATTAACTTAATTTTATGGTCATAAAAAACGTCAATTAGCCAAGTAAAACGCCGCGCCTCACTCGACATGCGAGGGCTCATCAAGGGCACATCCGTGAGAATAACAGTATGAAACATCGAAGCGATTTCGAGGTAATCATTTTGAGAGCGTGGACTTACACACATTGATTCAAAATCAAACCAAGCAATCCCACCAGCGCGTCGAACCGCTCGAATTAGCCGATTTTCAATTTTTAATTCTGGATTTTCATCTTGATGGGCGCCAGCCAATTGATCAAAAACCCGCCCAATCTCATCTGTCACATCAGGTGTTATTGGACTGAGATAAACGCGCACTTGATCCATCACAATTTTGCGATAATCAACCCCAGCATCTACATTGATTACGTCTAATTGTTTTTCTAATAAGGCAATAGCCGGTAAAACACGATCCCGGTGCAGGCCATCCGGATACAACAAATCTGGCCGATAGTTCGACGTCATAATAAATTGCACTTGATTTTTAAATAACGCGTCAAGTAAACGATACAAAATCATGGCGTCAGCTACATCACTGACGTGAAATTCATCAAAACAAATGAGCTGATAACGCTCGCCAATGCGTTTACCTAACTCATCTAAAGGATCAGCACGACCTCGTAAATCCTGCAGTTCACGGTGCACTTCGCGCATAAATTCATGGAAATGAATACGTGTCTTCTTGGGGTAAGTAATCGCCTCATAAAAGCAATCCATGATGAAGGATTTACCTCGCCCAACACCACCCCAAAAGTAAACGCCCCGAGGAGCTTGGGAAGAACTCTTCAACAATTTAGAAAAAAATCCACTTCGGGCCTGTTCAAACTCAACCCACTCGGATTGGCACCTTGCCAAACGATCGACTGCAGCCTCTTGAGCAGAATCACTTTGATATCCTTTTTGAATTAAAGCTTGGTGGTATAAATCGGTAACCCGCATGCAACCGATCAGTTAAAAGTTTAAGGCTCGGCCAGCTGTTGCCAATGCGGCCTCCCGAATCGGCTCTGATAAGCTAGGATGCGGGTGGCAGACTCTTGCAATATCTTCCGCAGCGGCCCTAAACTCCATCGCCACAACTGCCTCAGCAATTAAGTCTGAAGCTGCAGCAGCAATAATGTGAACCCCTAAAATCTCGTCAGTGACCGCGTCTGCTAAGATCTTCACAAAACCATCACTCATCCCCATCCCCAAAGCGCGACCATTGGCCGCAAATGGAAATTGACCCGGCTTATAAGCCCTGCCCTCAGCTTTTAATTGCTGCTCATTTTTACCAACCCAGGCAATCTCTGGTGAGGTATAAATTACCCACGGAATACAGTTGTAGTCGATATGTGGTTTTTGGCCGGCTAAAATTTCTGCGACCAGTACCCCCTCGTCCTCTGCCTTATGCGCTAACATCGGACCACGTACTACATCGCCAATCGCATAAATGCCTGGCACAGACGTAGCACAGGTGTGCTCATCAACTGGAATAAAACCTTTTTCATCGACCCCTAATCCGACTGCGGCCAAATTTAATCGATCTGTATTGGGAACTCGGCCAACCGAAACAATTAAGCGATCGACTACCAGTACTTTTTCAACCCCAGTGGCATCTTGATAAGTAATCGAGACATTATTTTTACCCGGCTTTACTGACTGAATCTGTATACCTAAATCAAATTTCAAACCTTGTTTAGTAAATAATTTCTTAGCCTCGGCCGCAATCCCTTCATCACAAGCCCCCAAAAAGGTCGGCAGCGCTTCTAAAATAGTTACGTCTGAGCCCAAGCGGCGCCAGACGGAACCCAACTCAAGGCCAATCACGCCGGCTCCAATTACCCCTAATTTTTTAGGTGTTTGAGAATACTTTAGAGCACCTTCGTTATCACAAATTAATTCGTTATCAACCACAATATCTTTTAAATGACGCGCCTTTGAGCCACTTGCAATAATGACTTTCTTAGCCAATACAACTTCTTTTTCCTTACCCACAATCTCAACTTGGTAAAACTCACCTACCTGCCCAAGAAAAGAGGCGTAACCCTTTAAATGAGTCACTTTATTTTTCTTAAATAAATACTGAATACCCGCTGTCATTTTTTGAACAATGGCGTCTTTGCGAGCAATCATCTTCTGTACATCAATTTGTAATTCGCCTACCGAAATACCGTGCGCGGCACTGTGATGCCCAATATTTTCGAACTCCTCAGAAGAGGCCAATAATGCCTTGGACGGAATACAGCCAACATTGAGACAAGTGCCCCCAAGACGAGGCTCTTGCTTGGGGTCATCAAAGGCATTACCCTCGGCACAGCCCACCCGAAAACCTAACTGGGCAGCACGGATTGCAGCAATGTAACCACCGGGGCCAGCCCCAATAACTAAGACATCAAACTCTTGACTCATTTTTACTTCCTTCAATCAATGTATATTTAGATATCCAAGAGAAGACGCGCCGGATCCTCAAGAGCCTCTTTCATCGCCACCAATCCTAAAACAGCCTCACGGCCATCAATAATCCGGTGATCGTAAGATAATGCCAAATAATTCATTGGTCGGACAACAATCTGGCCAGCCTCAACAACTGCCCGATCCTTCGTCGCATGAATCCCTAAAATGGCTGACTGCGGTGGATTGATAATTGGCGTAGACAACATGGAACCAAAAGTTCCACCATTCGAAATAGAAAATGTTCCACCCGTTAAATCGTCAAGCGTTAATTTACCATCCCTGGCTTTTGCACCAAACTCTGCAATTTTTTTCTCAATTTCGGCCAGACTCATCTGATCACAGTCCCGTAAAATCGGCACAACTAAGCCTCTTGGCGATCCCACTGCAATACCAATATCAAAATACCCGTGATAAACAATATCCCCGCCATCTACCGAGGCATTCAAAATAGGGTACTTTTTCAAAGCATGCACGGCAGCCTTCACAAAAAACGACATAAATCCTAATTTAACGCCATGCTCTTTTTCAAACTGATCTTTATATTTATTACGCATCGACATCACTGGTGCCATGTTGACCTCGTTAAAGGTCGTCAAAATAGCATTCATCGACTGCGACTCTACCAGACGCTCTGCAATCCGCGCTCTTAAACGACTCATCGGAACACGCTCTTCTGGACGGTTTCCTAGCAACATGTGAACTGGGGGAGTGGTTAATTTTTGCGCCGGTAATGCACTTTTAGCAACTGGCTGCGGTGTCTGTGCATTTAAGGCATCCGACTTGGTGACTCGACCATCCTTACCAGAACCACTTACTTGACTTGGTGAAATATTTTTTTCAGCTAAAATCTTCGCCGCAGAAGGCATTGCAATCGTTGCGCCCGATTGCGGTTCGGGAACAGTTGATACAACAGGAGCAGGCGCAGCTTTGTGATCGCTATTAATCCGAGCAATCACCTGATCTGAATTAACCAGAGCGCCATCGACTGCGAGGATCTCTGATAAAAGCCCAGCGGAGGGCGCAGGGACCTCCATCACCACTTTATCTGTTTCAATCTCAATCAGGATTTCATCCTGAATAATTAGGTCACCAATTTTTTTCTTCCACTTTAAAAGCGTTGCTTCAGCAACGGACTCTGATAACTGAGGAACTTTCACTTCATGCATTGCCATACTTATATTCCTTTGAATGGATTGGTTATTTCTACTATTTATCTAACGACAGAGACACCTTTTAGCTTGGCAAATGCGGCATCTACTAGAGCTTTTTGCTGCTCTTGGTGCAGGTGCGCATATCCGCAAGCGGGTGATGCAGATGGCGGTCGACCGGCGTAACCCAACTTTTGCCCATCATGCATATTCTCTAAAATATTATGTTGAATAAAAAACCAAGCACCCTGATTTTGTGGCTCATCCTGACACCAAACTAACTCTGTTACATTGGGGTATTTTTTTAATTCAGCCGCAAATGATTTGTGTGGAAAGGGGTACAACTGCTCCACGCGAATAATCGCTGTATCCTTAGATTTCTTGGTTTCCCGTGCCTTCACTAAATCATAGTAAACCTTACCCGAGCACATAATCACCCGGTGCACTTTTTGTGCATCAAGTTCACTACTTTGCTCACCTAAAACTGTGTGGAACTCGCCTTTGGTAAATTCTGACATCGGCGACGCCGCATCTTTATTTCGGAGTAATGACTTCGGCGTAAAAATGACCAAAGGCTTACGAAATGAACGTATCATCTGCCGGCGTAATAAATGAAAAATTTGCGAAGCAGTCGTCGGTTGGACAAGTTGCATATTGGTATCTGCGCATAACTGCATAAAGCGCTCAGGTCTAGCCGAAGAGTGCTCCGGGCCCTGCCCCTCGTAACCGTGCGGCAACATCATGACAAGGCCGTTGACCCGACCCCACTTCACTTCTCCAGAGGCGATAAATTGATCAATGACAACCTGAGCGCCATTGACAAAGTCTCCAAATTGTCCCTCCCAAATGGTCAAGGTATTAGGCTCAGCAGAGGCGTAGCCATACTCAAAACCAAGTACAGCCTCTTCTGACAAAATAGAATCAATCACCGTAAAAGGAGCCTGGCCATTACCCACATTTTGTAGCGGAATATAAGTCCCAGTATCCCACTTTTCACGGTCCTGATCATGCAAGACCGAGTGCCGATGGGTAAAAGTCCCACGCCCTGAATCCTCACCTGATAATCGAATTGGATAACCACTCGCTAGCAGTGATGCAAAGGCCATATGTTCGCCCATGCCCCAGTCGACATTCATTTCACCTCGCCCCATTGCGGCGCGATTCTTTAAAACGTTCTCGACTAAGGGGTGAACCTTAAAACCACTTGGAATTTGCGTAATTTTTTCTGCGAGTCTTTTCCACTCAGCGAGGGGAATCGCGGTATCTGCATGATCAGTCCATTTACGATTTAAAAACGGTGACCAATCAACAGAGAATTTCCCTTTAAAGTTCGTAATAACTGGATCAGAGGTGCTCTTACCTGCCTCTAACTCAGTGCGATACGCCTTGACCATCTCATCACCACCGCCAACTGGTAAGACGCCCTGCGTTTCTAATTTATCTGCATACAGCTTTCTAGTACCTGGATGCTGGGCAATTTTTTTATACATCAAGGGTTGCGTCATGGATGGCGTATCTTGCTCGTTATGACCTAATTTTCTAAAGCAAATCAGGTCAATGCCAACGTCTTTTTTAAATTTCATGCGGTATTCAACCGCGATTTGTGTTGCCAAAACTACTGCTTCAGGATCATCCCCATTAACGTGCAAAATCGGCATTTCAATTGTTTTTAAAATATCTGTGCAATACAAGGTCGAACGCATATCTCGTGGATCCGAAGTCGTAAAGCCAATTTGATTATTAATCACAATGTGTAGCGTGCCGCCGGTATGATAGCCACGAACCTCCGCCAACGCCAGTGTTTCCTGCACCACCCCTTGTCCAGCAATCGCAGCGTCGCCATGCACTAAGATTGGAAGTACCTCTGCACCAGTTGTGTCGCCGCGACGATCCATCCGAGCGCGTACAGACCCTTCAACAACAGGATTAACGATTTCTAGATGTGATGGGTTAAATGCCAAGGATAAATGGACTGGCCCACCGGCAGTAGAAATATCGCTAGAAAATCCTTGGTGATACTTCACATCCCCAGAAGGCAGCTCTTCAGGAGCTGTATGGTCAAACTCGGCAAATAAATCAGCCGGCATCTTACCAAGGGTATTAACTAGAACGTTTAAACGGCCTCGGTGTGCCATACCAATTACAATTTCTTTGACCCCAGCCATGCCGGCGGCGTCTAAAATCTCATCCATCTGAGCAATAAAACTCTCGCCACCCTCTAAAGAAAAACGCTTTTGTCCCACATACTTGGTATGTAAGTACCGCTCCAAGCCTTCTGCAGCTGTGAGACGATCTAAAATATTGATTTTTTTGACTGAGGCGAAATGCGGTGTGGAACGAATTGTCTCTAGTTTTTCTTGCCACCACTTTTTAATGGTTTGATCAGTGATGTACATGTACTCAACACCAATTGTTCCACAATACGTTTGACGCAAGTTCTGGAGCAACTCACGCAAAGTCATTTTATTCTTACCAAAAAAGGTATTACTGGTATTAAAGACAATATCCATGTCTGCATCAGTAAAACCATAAAATCCTGGATCAAGCTCAGGAATCACCGGTCTTTCGGTTCTTTTTAAGGGGTCTAGGTCAGCCCAACGGGTACCAATGTTCCGATACGTAGCAATTAACTGTTGAACGGCAACGCGCTTGCGTCCCATTTCAGAATCTGCTGAATCATCTAGAACCCGAATCGGACCGAGTTTGGAGCGTTGCGCAAATGAAGCCACAATTGGCGCATGTGCGATATCTTTAATATCAGTTCCGTCGACTGCAGGCAAGTGCTGGACACTATCAAAATAAGTTCGCCAAGTTTCTGCGACAGAGCCAGGATCATTAAGATAAGCTTCGTAAAGCTCTTCTACATAGGGGGCGTTCCCCCCGAATAAATAGGAGGTACCACGATACGACTGCATCATATTGCTCACCTTTTCCTCGGGTTTCCCGAAATGAAGTGGGTTAATCAACCATTCGCGACACGGCCAAACCGACTAGCGAATTGCGTTCCAAATACCAATCTTACTGCATAAAATTTTACTTACTCTTTAACAAACATCTCACCACACTCAATCAAATACGATTTTCAATATAACTGATTTAAATGAATGATCGAAGAATATTTGCACAAATTTTATGCCAAGAACTCACGAAATGATACATTTTTATAGCCAACTGCTGCGAAAATCAGTTTTTTGGTAATTTTTTTTAATTTTAGGAAATTTCCTACAAGAAAATCAGAAATTGAGTATTTAAAATCTATCGTTTTTTTCTTACTATTGATGACTCGTATAACAGAGTGAGAAACAAGATGAATGATCTAATTAATTACAACGAACATGCCTATATCAGCACTAGAGAGTCGGCAAAAAGACTCAATGTTTCACTCGGAACAATACAAAAAATGGTAGAAATGGGCGAATTAACTGCTTGGAAAACTCGGGGCGGGCACCGGCGCGTTTTAGTTCAGTCCATCGATGACCATCTAAAAAGTCGGCATTTATCTTATCGAAATCAATTAATTAGGGAGCGAATTCTATTTGGGATCTTTAAACGAACGGATAATATCCTGTACTTCGAAAAACTACTTGAATCATTTAAAAATCCAGTTCAATTTGCATCTAGTATCGATGTCTGCGAAGCCCTCATGCGGATTGTCGAATTAAAACCACACGCCATATTTATCGACTGCCTATTACCCCCAACTGAACAACTCCATTTTATTCATTACCTGAGCAAAAATGAAGTTACACAAAAAATACCTATTTTGATCGATGAAGGCTTTACAGAACTCCACCCCGGAGTTTTGCGACTAGCCGGAGAAAATGCTGGCATTATCCAAACATTTCCAAGAAGGGAGGCCGCTCCGATTAATCCCGATGATACTTTTAAACACCCCTATATTTTTGGCTACCCAGGTTCTTCCTCAGACTCCACACCGTTGATTCAGGGGCAAGACCTCGAAGAAATCATTCAGGAAGCATTAATGAAAAGCCCCGCCGAATAATACGAAACTTGATAAATAGTATTTGAACTAAAAATTAAGCCATAGAATTACTGAGTATCATTTTTGGGTATTTTTTAGGTATTTAATCCACGAAATTATCTACTGAGGTTATCTACTGTATTAATCCAAGATGGATATCTACTAGTTTTTAATTGTAATGGCCGTGACTTATTTACTTAAATGAATTTCAAACAAGCGTTTCAAATATCGTTTCAATCTATTACTAAATATTAAAACCAGCCCATTTATCGTAAATGGGCCCAAGAATTACTTAATTAAAAAGTCCTCTTTAGACCTCTCAGCCATCCATAATGGCTTCTTACCCCGACCTGTCCATGTTTTACCAGTCTCTGGGTTACGATATTTAGGAGGGACTTTTGCTAACGACTTTGAACCCGACTTCATAATTCCTGCTCGCTTAGAAAATAAATCGTCCGAAGTTAATCCATACTCCTCAATTAATGCTAAAACCTTTTCAATGCCAATGCGTTTTTCTTGCTCCTTAACCTCTTGAATTTGACGGTCTAAAGCCTCTCTTTGCTCAATTAACTCTTGATAGGTTGCTGTCATAGTAATCCCTTTAAATAAAATTAATAATCTAAAAATGTATCATAAACCATTTGATGGTGAGCTTGGTATTAATACCCCTAATTAATCAGGTCATTTAATACTATTAATATTTAATATTAATGTAAATAATAACATTAATAGTATTAATAACATTCACTAATTAAAGTTAATACTTGTTAATGGGTAGCTATAAGCAGAACATTGAGCTCGTGTGATGGTAATTTTTGGGCTGAATTACCCAGTAAAAGCAGTTCACCCATGTAGAGTGCACAGTATTTATTCTGATGAGTTGTCAATTTCACCGCGCATGCACGTTTCACCCAATTGTTATCTAGCAAACTATTTCCAACGCTCAATTTGAACGTCCACACTCTCTTGGCCATCACTGATCGTTAATTGCCCCTCCAAGATCGTTGCTTGTAACTGCATGGACCGTTTAGCAAATACTAATAAACCTTGCGCACTTGCAGATGTAATGCGGTGTATCTCTAAATTGTTTAATCGCGTTAACTTATTTTCTATTGCCCTAAACCAAACCTCAGCCGCATGATGATAAGCGTACACATATACCTGCCTGGCTTTACCACAAGCTTTTATAATGGGTCGATCTTCAGGCTGCCCCACTTCAATCCAACATTGAATCTGATCTGAAAAATCGCGTAAGCTAACATCGGGCTCTTGAGCATCTGATAACCCTGCACCAAAGGCAATCATGCCGTCTCCCTGACAAACCGTTTGTATCTGATGTGCCTGTAATGCTAAGGCAATTAAACGAACCATCATGCGCTCGTCAGTTTCGCTTGGATGACGAGCTAGAGTTAAGGAATGATCAGCGTAATATCCTAAATCAATATTTGCTATTGCTAAATGCGCTTTATAGATTGTCGACTTAATGGCCATATGCAGTGAACTCAAATACCTGATTATGCTCTCGCCAAGTAATTTTTGAATGACTATTGCGGAAAACATTTTTTTACTAAAGGATGGATAATTTACTTGTTATTCACTACAAGCTTCTCTTGCATCAAATTGCCCAAAACAATTCTTCCAAATAAAATTTGTCAAACCTGTGGTCGAAACTTCACCTGGCGAAAAAAATGGGAGCGTGATTGGCTCCACGTAAAATTCTGTTCAGATAAATGCCGTATGCAAAAATCAAAGAAAATATGAAAACTCTGCGCTTGATTCTTGGAGACCAACTAAATCCTTGCCACTCATGGTTCTCAACAATAGATCCAAATGTTTTCTATATTCTCCTCGAAATCCGGCAAGAGACCGACTACGTTCTGCACCATGCACAAAAAATCATCGCTATTTTTGCCGGTATGCGAGATTTTGCTCAGCAACTTCAAACCGCTGGCCACCATGTGCAATATCTGGGTATTCAAGACACCTCTGATAGTCCTTCATTAACTACCCATTTATCCCAAGTAATTCAAAAGAATCGCTTTACGCATTTTGAATATCAAGAACCCGACGAATGGCGCCTAGATGATCAATTAGAACAATTTACGCAAGATCTTTCTATTTCTTCCAAAATGGTTTCTAGTGAACACTTCTTTACGCAACGGTCTACCGCCCAAGATTTTTTTGGCGAGCGAAAAAAATGGTTGATGGAAAGCTTTTATAGACAGATGCGCCAGCAACATCAAATATTGATGGCGCCTGACCAAAAACCGATTGGTGGTACGTGGAATTTTGATCAGGCAAATCGAAAACTATGGCGTGGAAGTCCACCTGAACCAATCGATCAAAGACCTGTTCATAATCACCAAAAAATTTGGGAAGAAATTCAACAGCAAGGCATCAAAAGTTTTGGCAATCCACAAAGCGCCCAAATTCGGTGGCCACTCAACAGGACAGAAGCACTCAACTCCTTAAACGATTTTATTCAAAATCGACTACCTTATTTTGGAGATTTTCAAGATGCTATGACTTCGAAATCATGGCGCTTATTTCACGCTCTGATCTCCTTCGCACTCAATACGAAAATGCTTTCTCCCTTAGAAGTTGTGCAGGCAGCCGAGCAAGCCTACCATCAGAATAAAGCCCCGATTGCCTCTGTGGAAGGCTTTATTCGCCAAATTCTTGGGTGGCGAGAGTATATTCGTGGTGTCTATTGGGCGCAAATGCCCAACTATTCAGAACAAAACTTTTTTAATCATCAGCAACCGCTACCAAAATGGTTCTGGACTGGCGACACAAAAATGCAATGCCTACATCAGGCAATTACCACCTCCTTAGAGCAAGCCTATGCTCACCACATCCAAAGACTCATGGTCATTGGTAATTTTGCTTTACTAGCAGGCCTAAACCCGCAAGCACTGCACCGTTGGTATCTTGGTATCTATATCGATGCCTTTGAATGGGTAGAACTTCCCAACACCCTAGGTATGAGCCAATTCGCAGATGGTGGCTTACTGGCATCCAAACCTTATGTCTCTAGCGCTTCATATATTCATAAGATGAGCGATTATTGCTCATCCTGTTTTTACGACAAAAAACTCCGAACCGGCGAGCGAGCCTGCCCAATGAACTCTCTCTATTGGAACTTTTTCGACCAACATCGCGCCCAATTAGCAAATAATCCAAGAATTGGTATGGCTTACCAACACCTCAATAAAATGGCTCCCGAAACGCTCCAAGAAATCAAAAAACACGCCCAGTCGACTATCAAAAATATTGGCACAATTTAAGCAACTTTATAATCAACCGATGAATACAAACTGGACTGATTTAATGCCCCTAACCGACTCTTTTGAGGGCGAAGTCGTGCGAGTTGAGTTGGCTAATAAGAACCTAGCAATCTATCAAATCAACGGGAAAGTCTACTGTACTGATAATCAATGCACACACGGCAATGCTCTATTGTCCGATGGAGTTATTGACGGTTATGAAATCGAGTGTCCTTTTCATCAAGGTAGATTTGATATCCGAGATGGTCGTGTCATGTGCGACCCCGCCGAAAAAGCCCTTAAGTCATACCCTATATTGATTAAAGAAGATCGCATATGGGTCGATCTGAATTAAATCTTCTTCGCAAAAATCAAGTATTCTTCCCACCAGGGATCAGAAACGCTTAAAATAGAGCTATGAAAATACCTGAACTTCTCGCTCCAGCCGGCAGCCTTGAGATGCTAAATACCGCCTTTAATTTTGGCGCGGATGCCGTATATGCCGGACAACCGCGTTATTCACTGAGAGTTCGAAACAACGATTTTGGCGATTTAGATGTGCTAGCTAAGGGCATCAATACGGCTCATCAGCAGGGTAAAAAGTTTTACTTGGTATCAAATATCCTTCCACATGGCAGTAAAACTAGAACTTTTATCGATGATATGCAAGATGTGATCCAGTTGGGTCCAGATGCACTCATCATGTCCGATCCTGGCCTGATCATGATGGCCCGAGAAAATTGGCCAGACATGCCAATCCATCTATCGGTCCAAGCTAATACCGTGAACGGGGCGGCTGCGCGTTTTTGGCGCTCCGTGGGCATCAGTCGAATTATCCTTTCTCGTGAACTGTCACTTGACGAAATCGAAGCAGTTCGGCAAGACTGCCCAGAAATGGAATTAGAGGTATTTGTCCACGGTGCGCTTTGCATCGCCTACTCAGGTCGCTGCTTATTGTCTGGCTACTTTAGTAAAAGAGATCCAAACCAAGGTGCTTGTACCAACTCCTGTCGGTGGGATTACAAGATATACCCTGGGCAAGAGGATGCGACTGGTGATATTTACCTCTTAGAGGAGGGCAATCGACCCGATGCACTCATGCCAATTGAAGAAGATATGCATGGTACGTATATTTTAAATTCCAAAGATTTACGGGCCATTGAACATGTCGAACGCCTGACACAAATGGGTATTGATTCTTTTAAAATCGAGGGCCGGACTAAGTCCCCTTACTACGTTGCTCGAACTTGTCAATCTTATCGGACCGCAATCAATGACGCCGTCAGTGGTAGACCCTTCAACCCAATCCTTCTTGGCCACTTAGAAGGTTTAGCGAACCGTGGCTATACCGATGGCTTTTATCAACGCCATCATGATAGTGAATATCAAAATTACCTCAAGGGATTTTCTATTTCAGGGCGAAGCATGTATGTTGGCCAAGTACTTGCAATCGACCCAATTCTTGGCGCCAAAATTGATGTCAAAAATCGCTTCGCAGTCGGGGATCGCCTAGAAATTATTGAACCAAATGGTAATACTGATGTCACTATCGAAGCTCTTTGGGACATTCATGGCAAACCGATTCGGGTGGCGCCGGGATCTGGCCATATCGTCTATGCCCAAATACCTTGCCAATCGAACGTCGCCTTCCTGGCGCGCTACATCCAAGTCAATGCGCCTGCAAAGATCGAACAAATTCAGATTTTAGAAGCATAACTTTTTTCTTATTTGATCCTTGCTCTGCAAGGCAGTCCCACTTACTAGATGAATTCCTTACCCAATAATTACCGTGCCCTCATCATCGGCTCCTCGGGCACTATCGGCCAAGCACTCAAAAAGCAACTTGAAAGCGATCCAAAGGCTGGGTCTATTTACGAAATATCTAGAAACACGCCTATTGCAATTGATCTGCAAGATGAGCAAACAATCCAAAATGCTGCAAAAGAACTTGCACAATTCGGCCCACTGCATCTGATTCTTATAGCTACAGGTGTGCTGCATTCAGAAGAGTTACAACCTGAGAAAAAAATAGGTGATCTACAAATACACGCCATGTCAACTGTCTTTGCAATCAACACGTTTGGGCCAGCTCTTATTCTGAGATATTTTGCACCTCTGCTTAGTCGCGACCGAGCAATCATGGCATGGATCTCAGCTAAAGTCGGTAGTATTGAGGATAATCGCCTGGGTGGGTGGTATAGCTACCGAGCCTCGAAGGCGGCTCTGAACATGATTATCCAAACTGGCGCCATTGAAATACACCGTACGAACCCACAAGCCTGCCTAATAGCACTTCACCCCGGAACAGTCAAAAGCCCTTTATCAAGGCCTTTTGGGGGTATTCTAAAAGGTCAAGAACCACAAAATGCCGCTCTTCAAATGTTAACTAGCCTTGATCAAGTTAAACCGTCCTCTCGGGCAATTTTTTTGAGTTATGATGGCCAAACCATCCCCTGGTGACCTCGACAAGTCATAACACCCTATATTCTTAGTATGATCGGCCTACTATGTATCGCACCCTAACTATCCTCATATTCCTCCTCCTGATGTCACTAAATTTGACTTCGGCCCAAACCAACCCCAAAATAGGTCAGGCTCTAAGCGATGGTCAACATGTCCTTTTGATGCGTCATGCCTATGCCCCAGGGATTGGCGATCCGCCTAACTACCAACTCAATAATTGCCAAACACAACGTAATCTCAATACAACTGGAAAAAAACAAGCGCGGATCCTAGGTCAATGGCTTCGATCAAATGGGGTAATTGATGCCAAAGTATTTTCAAGTCCATGGTGCCGGTGCCTAGAAACCGCGCAATTATTAAATTTTGGTCCAGTCACAATGGAACCCGTGATAGCCTCTTTTTTTGACAACCCGGAAAAAGCCACATCGCAAAATAAACTCCTACAACACTGGCTCCAATCAACCCTCTCAAAGCGCCCAAACAGTCCGATTATTTTGGTGACGCACCATGTGAATATCCAAGAGTATATGGGCCAGGCAATTGGGTCGGGTGATATGGTTCTTGTCCGAGTTGCACCTGATGGCTCACCTACCTCGTACCAAATTATCCCAAGCCCAGCTTATGAATAAATTCGCTGTTATTTTTGATACCGATCAGGATTTTTTTCAACAACGCCTCAACCAAGTAAAAGTTGATCACTATGAAAAAACACGGAACTCTATCGATGGATCCGTAACCCACCTATCGCCTTATATTACCCATGGCTTTGAAGCACTGCCAGCAATCGTGCGTTATCTAAAAATGAAGCACTCTTTAAATACGAAACATAAGCTATACGCCGAACTCGGCTGGCGAGAATATTTTCAGCACGTTTGGGGTCACCTTGGAAATGGTATTTTTGAAGACATTCGCCCAGCAATCCCCGGAATTAGCTATTGCTCAGAAATGCCTCTAGATATTCTTACTGCGAATACTGGGATTGCAACAATCGATCGATCAATCCAAATGCTCTACAACTCAGGTTATCTCCATAATCATGCCAGAATGTGGCTAGCAAGTTATTGTGTGCACTACCGTAAAATAGCCTGGTTACCGGCAGCGCAGTGGCTATACGGGCATCTCCTAGACGGCGATCTGGCTTCTAACCACCTGTCTTGGCAATGGGTCGGTAGAACCTTTAGCTCCAAACCCTACCTCTTTAACGCCGCCAATGTTTCAAAATACGCTAGCGTAGAGTGGCATTGCCAGAATACGCCAATTGATACTACCTACGAGGTACTTGAAAATTTAGCATTCTCACCAGACGTTATGCCGCATACGCCGCGAGCATCCTTGTTGCAAGACCCCGTACCTGAATTATTCACTACACCACCAAAAGACCTCGTAGAAAAATTTGCCTTCATTAAAAAAGTAGATCCCAAAAAACTCCTAGGAAAAACAAATATTGCTCTGATCCACCCCTGGAATTTAAAAGATCAGGAGGGGCCATTTTTTCAACTTGGAATCATCGATTTAGGGTTTCATCAACGCTTTGCGTGGTCTAGAAAACGCTGGGAATTTGTTCTTACTCGGATGAAACATATCTGTCGAGATATTTTAATGGCCGACCTATCTACCACTTTGATACCTCTAATAGAACAAAATCCCCACTTAAACTTTGAAATCACCCAAACTTATAATCCATCCTATTTTGAACTCATCAATCGTTTAGAAGTCTGTGAAAATACCTTAGTACATCCCGTACCCCGTTTTTTAGATGACCCAGAAAATTTATGTCCCTCTTTTAGTAAGTTTTGGCAACAAGTCACAAGCAAAAATTCATATCCTAGGCCATAATTATTAGATCAATAACTCCCCCCCTTTTTGAGAAAATTACCAGTGAAAAATATTGTCATCTTTAGTTTCAAGCGCCTTATCGTTATTTTTGGACTACTTGTACTCGCCTCATGCGCTAGTCCAAAAATTGAAGATTATGCCAGTGAAAAACCGCTCCTCAATTTGTCCGAGTACTTTAACGGTACCGTCAAAGGATATGGGATCTTTACAGACCGAAGTGGACAAGTCGTCAAGCGCTTTACAGTCGATATCGTGTCTACATGGCAAATGCGCGATGGTATTAAAACTGGCGTACTAGACGAGTCCTTTGTCTATTCTGATGGAACTACTCAAAAAAGAATCTGGACCTTAAAAGAAATTCGCCCGAACTACTTTGAAGGCAGTGCTGCTGATGTTGTCGGAATTGCTCTTGGACAAGCAAAGGGAAATGCCCTGCATTGGAACTACACACTGTCATTACCGGTCGATGGCAGAGAAATCGAAGTCAAAATGAATGATTGGATGTATTTAATTACCCCACGCATCATGCTTAACCGAACTCAAATGACGAAGTTTGGCTTCTACCTCGGAGAAGTTACATTGTCTTTTGAAAAAATATAATGGCACACCTAGCTTGGGTAATTTTAGGTTTTCAAGCAGTCTGGTTTAGTTGCGCTTGGGGAGTTTCCCATGGCATGCCATTGTTACCAATCAGTGCAGCAGTCATATACTTAGCCGTATTTTTTTTCTTTCAAAAAAATCGGCAACAAGCCATTCTTTTCCTGGCTAAAACATGCTTACTCGGTATGGTTATCGATACAATCTTAAGTGCTACTGGTCTAATACAATTTCATGATGCTTATCCAAAACCGTTTGAAATGATTCAACCTTGGTGGATGACAATTCTTTGGCTATGTTTTGGTGCGTCCTTTGAGCTTTCATTTACATGGTTGCGTAATCGGCCATATGTAGCATTTTTTCTAGGCAGTATTTTTGGACCTGTCGCCTATTATTCTGGTACCATATATGAGGTGATTTATCCCCTACAAACTATTGGACTCATCGCTTTGGGCTTAGGTTGGGGTTTAACAATGATCCTCATGTTAAGGTGGTTAGCACCTATGCTCATTCCACTTCCAAATATCAGCGATAATGGCCCGTTTCCTTCTGATCAATAATCCATCAACAGCACATCAATATTCCTTGGAGAAAAAATGTTCAAACGAATTAGTTTGTTAGTCTTGCTTCTGTCCATGACTTCTATAGGTCCTAGCCTTGCGCAAGAGTGGCCTAGTAAAAAAGCTATCCGTATCATCGCCGTCTTTCCTCCAGGTGGCTCAGTCGATGCGGTGGCTAGAGTCTTGGCCCCCGCTCTCCAAGAACATCTCAAGCAATCTGTCATTGTTGAAAACATCGGAGGTGCTTCGGGAGTGATTGGCACGGATGCCATGGTTCGGGCTGAGCCAGATGGCTATACTTTTGCAGTGGTATTTGATACCCACGGAGTTAATCAAAGTCTCAAAGAAAAAATGCCCTATGACACCAAAAAAGATATCGCTAATGTCACTCTGATTGGGACCTCTCCAATGGTGCTCGTTGCAAGTAAATCCTCAGGTATTAGCAGTTTTAAACAACTCGTAGATGAAACCCGCGCTGGAAAAAATTTAAGTTATGGCACTATCGGTGCTGGTAGCCTTGGACATCTAGCAATGGCAACTCTAGCTAAAAAAAGTAATTTTGAATGGACTCACATTCCCTACCGCGGTGGTGGCCCCATGATGGCAGATGCCCTGGCTGGTCATGTCCCTTTAGCAATTGGCTCAATCTTTTTAATTAAGCCCCATATTGATAGTAGTCGCGTTGTACCCCTAGCTGTAACCAGCACACAACGAAGTAAAGATCTACCCAATATTCCAACAATTGCTGAGAGTGGCTTTCCAGGCTTTGATGCACCTGCCTGGTGGGGTGTTATAGCGCCCGTAAAAACACCTCCTGAGATGGTGCGAAAAATGCATCAGGCCATGGTGGTCGTGCTTAAAAGAGCAGATATTGCAAAAAAACTCGATGATCAAGGTATCGATATCCTAGCGGGTAACCCTGAAACGTTTAATACCTTTTTGGATAAACAAATGAATATTTGGGGTAAATTTGTCATTGATAATAAAATCCGAGAAAATTAAATCTTATCCAACCTCAAACACAAAGAGCCCCAATTGATGGGGCTCTTTGTGTTTTGCTAGATGAATACAACTAGATGAATCCTGCTATCTAAATCCTTAAATCTCAATAAATCTTAATATAA
>RFMZ01000030.1 GCA_009927445.1 Betaproteobacteria bacterium | reverse complement strand
CAGCAGCTGGAGCAGCAGGGGCAGCAGCAGGAGCGGCGCCGTCTTTAGCAGGCTCTGCAGCAGCAGGAGCGGCAGCGGCGCTATCTTTAGCAGGCTCTGCAGCAGCAGGAGCAGCAGCAGGAGCAGCTGGCTTTTCAGTTTTGCTGCAAGCAGCAACAGATAATGCTAATAAAGCGGCTAATAATAGTGACTTGTTCATGTGTGGATCCTTTAAAAGACTGTTAATTTTTTTGTTGAATAGGTGTTGGATTTATATCCAATCCTTATTATATCTAAAATAGTTGTCAATCTACTATTTATAACTGCTTGTATCCGCTAAGCCCTTTTTTATCGAAGGACAATCTAGTTGCCCAGGGGTTTCCTAATTGAAGCCAACCATCAAGATAAGCCTCATAAATTGGCTCGAACATAGAAGGATATGACAGGAATCGTCGGCACTGCGCAGGTTGAAAACCGCGTTGGTGAGCAAAGAATAACCAAGATTCTATGGCGTCGGATTTTTTGTCCAAAAAGGCCATCAATGCACCATTACAAAATAGGTAATCCCCACTAATTTGAAGTCTAGTTTGAGGCAGAAGGGTGATGCCTTTGCTAAGACATGTTTTACGAAAGACGCCCTCACTCAGCGGATGACTAGGCGGATCAAACACGATCTGTGGCTTGGGTTCACTCAGAATTTCACCGAGTGTGAACTCTAAAAGATCTGTAAGACTTTCACCTTGAAGTGGTAACTCAAGAAAACGGTCCTTCAGCTCATCCCGGACGCGTTTTGGAATGCTAGCTGGGTTGATCATTGCAGCTTGAACGGGGTCGCACAGGAGCTGTTCTAGACTTATATCATTGTCGAGTTGATCAGCAAGTCGCCAGAGAGTTTCTTGCAGCAGTTCACGCCAACTAGGCGCCCGAAAGCCCACGGACCATGTTTGCGTACCAGGATCCAGAGCCACACCATCATGGGCCACTTGTGGTGGCAAATACAGCATATCACCGGGATTGAGTATCCACTCTTCCTGCGGTTCAAATTTCGATAAAATTTTCAGTGGCAGGTTCTCAATGAAGCCTTTTGATGGATTTGTTTGGATTTGCCAGCGTCTTCTGCCGGACATTTGTATGAGAAAGACGTCATACGAGTCTAAATGAGGGCCAACACCGCCACCAGGGCCGGCAAGACTTACCATTAAATCATCTAAGCGATAGTCAGGAATAAAACGAAACCAGGATAAAACAGCAGCCGCGCTTGGGTGCTTTGCTTCTACGCCTTGGACAAGTAGAGTCCAATTTTTTTTTGATAATGCGGGGATGGATCGTTTTGTCTGAGGCCCTTGCTTTAATCGCCAAGGTGACTGCAAAATGCAACGAGACTCTACAAGCTCATCGCTGGCTAAATTAATTAACTCTTGAGCAGAAATCGGGCTTTGTAAATCCGGCGTGATTTCAAATGCTGGGATAGCCCCACGCACTAGGAGGGGTTTCTTTTGCCAATAGACTTTCATAAACTCTTGTGGAC
>RFMZ01000112.1 GCA_009927445.1 Betaproteobacteria bacterium | reverse complement strand
AACAAGTCAAGTATTGAAGAACCAATGGAACGGATAGCTCAGCATCTACGAAATATGGAAGTACAGCCTTCTATTGAGTAAGATTTGGTATAGCTATATTCAGGGTTTGATAAAACCGTGAGAATGCATCTTCAAAAGAAGGTGCATTCATGTCATAGACCATAACTCTGAGGAATTCATCATAGGTCTGTTTGGTCGTTGGATCAGCTTTGGCGTAATTCATTGCCTTTCTAATTTCACTCATTGGGTCTTTGAGGAACGAATTATGTTGCTTGGCAAAGTCCAGTCCATCTTTTTCAATGACATGAGCTACCAGATTAATTTGTAACTTGAGATCATTCTTTAGGAGGTCAGGATTTTTTTCGGTGATCTGATATACGTCGTACAGATGACGAACTAAGGCGTTATCTACCTTTTCACAAGTCTTGGCCAATGACAGGGCTAGGCGTCGGGGGAGGGTAATGAGTTTTTCAGCCAGAGCCTCTCTCAAGTCTACGCATGGAATTGAGAACCTTGGACCTGTATTCATATTTGCTAAGGAGTCAAATAACAGGGTAATTTCTTTATCTTGCTTTGGTAGCTGTAAGGGGCTGTAACTTACTTCTAGCTTTAAATTACTACGCATACCCGGGCTTACCTGAAAGTGGGATAAGTACTGAATATCAAATTCTATGAAGTTGTTATTACCCTTTGCATCTCTTGAAATGAAATCCGATTTAAAGCCAGCAGAGTTCATTGCCGCCTCAAGGTCATTTTTGAGTTTGCTCATGCTTGAGCGGATTTTGCTCTTGGTCAATACCTCTGGGGATCTTGGGGTAGCTTTGATATCCACATCTTCGGAGATCCTCTCTAATAGACCATAGGCCTTAGAGAGGCAGGTTCCGCCACAGAAGACCAATTCAAAGTCTGGATTATTGATGTTTACAAGCGAGGCTAGAGCATCGGTAACCATGAAGTCTTTTTCTAGGGCGAATTCGGATATACCAAGCCCCAACTCATTAATTACGTCCAGGACTTGGAGTCTTTGGGTGTCGTTAACTCTTTTCATAAACCAGGCTGCGACTGCCAGCAGATAATTTACGGGAGACGCGAGAGTTGCCAATATTGACGATAGGAAGCATCGGCACTTGAGTGCTGTCACCCTCGATAAGGGCGCGCATCTCTTTGCCTACATCGGCTTTAATACCTAGCTTTTTCATTACCTCAAGCCCAATATTAATCAGACTTTCATCTGCTACTGGTTTACCGGAGATGGAGGAGGGGTGTGCTTTTACATAGGCACCATAGCCTAGACGGATTAACTTGCCTTCGTCTGATAGCTCTTTCACCACACGGCAAACTTGGCGATAGGTGCCAAACCGGTTGAAGTCATCACGCAAGAAGACCTTGCCTGTGGAATTACGTAGGCTGGCCAAAATACGGTCTTTGGTTGTTGCTTTAGCCATCTTGGCCTCTTTTTTCATGAATGGATTTATTATACACAAAAATATGACATTAATGTCTTATTTTTGTGTATAATAATATAGTTTAAATACTATAAATAACAATGACTTATATAATTTTAAGTGAAATTAATAAAAGTAGGTAGGCATAATAATTTTCTGGACTTGTGAGTGCCTTTTCTACTTTTTTAGCATCTTGATAAGCGCTCAATCAATCAACTAGTTAATCGTGGATTTTAGTGAAGTTAAATGGGTTAGATTGGAGGTGTTCCCTGTAAGCCTTTTATTACATGGGTTTAGTGGGTAATGGTAGACTTATAAGGAGAATGAATTTTTGGACTCTCTCCGCCAACAATTCAAGATATAACTGAGCACTGCCCCCACAAAGATGAAAGTGGAGCTGCCCAGATGCCAGAACCTAAGGGCATTATCTCGTCACCGTCATATAACAGAATCCCCATCTTAAAATGATTGCTGGCAAGGCTAGCTAATTTTTTCAGGCCACGCAAATCACTTTCCTTGACTGTCGCGGAAGCCTTGACCTCGACACCTACCAATTGTCCGGCGGCGTTCTCGATCACCACATCGACCTCGTAATTGTCTGCATCCCGGAAATACATTAGACGATAGTAGCCCTCAGATGTGGTGGTGTGTTTGAGCAATTCCCCAAAAACGAAAGTTTCTAGCACATTGCCAAATCGCGTCCGATCCTGTAAGACTTCGTTTGCGCTCAGATCTAGTAAGGTGGTCAGCAAGCCGGAGTCTATAAACTGTAATTTAGGTGTTTTGACCACGCGATTGAGACGATTGTTCGCCCAGACGTCAACGCGTTTGAGCAAATACATTTGCTCGAAAACGCTAATGTAGCGCGACGCTGTCTTACCATCTAGGCCGATCTGCCCACCTAGTTTGGTGTAGTTACACATCTGACCTGCGGTTTGCGCCAAGGCGCTTAGAAAACGTGGCAATTGGTCGAGTTTTTTGATACCGGCTAGGTCACGCGCATCACGCTTGATGATGGCGTCAAGGTATTGTCGTGCCCAGGTACTTCGTCGTTTAGCGGATGCGCGAGAAATCATTTCTGGATAACCGCCACGCAGGACGCGCTCAACTAGAAACTCCCCTAAAGTCGGATTGGTAGACTTTAAAATATCCTCAGAGAACACGCTATCGATCCAGTTCGCCGTCCGCCCCTCAATTTCGCTTTGTGATAGGGGTAGGAGTGATAATGTCTCCATGCGACCAGCCAAGGAGTCAGCCGCAGTGGGCAAGGACATTAGATTAGCCGATCCAGTTAGCAGAAATCGTCCTGGGCGCCGGTCCTCATCAACACTTTTCTTAATAGCTAGCAGTAACTGCGGTGCCCGCTGAATTTCGTCAATGACAGAACGCTCTAAGTAACGAATCATACCTACGGGGTCTTCGCGAGCTGCCATGAGTGTAAGTTGATCATCTAGGGTCAGGTAACGCAGCCCATTGGTAGCTGCTATTTGCCGCACGAGGGTGGTTTTACCGGCTTGGCGAGGGCCTGCGAGTAGAACAACCGGTGTGTCCTCTAAAGCCTGAACAATTCGAGGCTCAATGTGGCGTAAATAGATGCTAGGGGTATTCATTAGTAAATAGTGTCATAAATTACGGAATATATATGCGTAAATTACGGATTTAAGTTTCAGTAAATTGGGGAGGTGCAGGTGAGGAATTTCCCTTAAAGGCCCCTTTACAGATGGTTGGTCAACCGGGAATAGAGCTTTGAAAGTCTAAGCAAGGTTCGAGTAATAGCCTAGTCCGAATCCTATATGGATAATCCCCTTGTTAGCAAAACGACTCATAAAATTAGCCTAGCAATTTTTGGGCAATAGATATATCTGCAGGAGCTAATTTAAAACTTAATAAATCATCTACAGGAACCCAGTCATATTGATCATGTACTGTTAGTTGAAAGTGGTGGCTTTTTAGATAGGTTACGATGCCTACTAAAAGAATTTCACCATGATCGTATTGGTGTTTGACAACACAAAATTCATCTTGTTCAACTTCTGCTTGGACTCCTAGTTCCTCAAAAATTTCACGTTTTAAGCATTCTTGTAGACTTTCACCCTCCTCAACTTTGCCACCCGGAAACTCCCAATAGCCCTCAAGAGATTGGCCAGGTGCTCTCCTCGTTAGAAGAACTTTATTATCTTGTAAGACGATAGCAGCAGTGACTATTTTAAAATTCATTGAGTAGGGTTGATCCCATTTTTTCCAACTTGAACACGTACGGCAGTGAAGCCATTCGCAGAATTTGGCTTTGAAGCTACATAGACTGATTGGCCGGTGACTAAGTCACTGCGCGAACCTGGCGCAGCACGCGACATGGGTGTGCCTGCTGGAACTAGTACCTTAACGGAGCCAGTTTTATAGTTTAGAACTAATTCATGCGTTTCCGCATTGAGTACAGTAGCCTCTAACACAGCATTTGTCATCGTCGATTGGGGTTGTAAGTCATATGCTGATAAACCTTGCGGGGCGGTCGCTGAAATAGGGCGAACGTCGATTGCTACTTTGGAGCCGTCTGCACGATTGACGGTAGTTACTCCCAATACCATACCTGGTTTGATATCAGCCATTGAAAATGGTTCAGTGGTGGAGATTGGCAATGCTTCTGGTAAATCAATTAGGATAGTTTGTCCGTTGCGCAAGTTCACGCCCAAAGACTTTCCGTCGTAAGAAGCAATGGTTCCTCGCCAGTTAATATTTTGCCCACAGGCAATTGAAATAGACGAACAGATTAAAATAATACTGAATAGTTTTTGGAATGGGTTCATTTGTATGACCTAAATTAAATATTGGTTTTAATAGGGTGTAAGTTTTTTTAATTTACTGCATGGTTATTCTCAAGTCAATCCGTGATTGATTTCTCTTTAGATTTTTTATCGTTGTTTAAAGCTCAAGAGCAGCCAACTGTAGCTGCCTAGGAGTAGGTATGAGAAAGTCTTATCAGAATAAAAAACATTGCAGCACATATAAAAAATCTTTTAAGGACCTATAGTAAATGCAATTGTAAATGTTGTTGGCTCATCGAAGATAATTAGAAAATAATGTATATTTTTGATGGATAATCAGTTGAAGAGAGGTGGGCAAATGAAAAAAGTTATTTCAATTATTCTGTTTGTATTTTTTTATTTGTTTATCAAGTTTTTACTTGGCGATAATATTTTTGATACCAAATATTTTTCATAAATATTGGAAAAATTATTTTTTGAAAGAGTCCAATTAAGCCCAAATTTTCAGATTATTTTTAATTAGAACATGGCAATTTTTTAAGCGGAGACACTCGCTTAATGCCACTTTAGTTTTAAAAAATTGATCAAGTGTCGAGTTTTCTCTAACCGTTCTCTAAGCACGATCATTAAAAATGTTGAGTAAAGTTTTGAGTATTTTCTTAATTGAAGCGTGGGGCATTTTGAATTAAGGTGCCTACTTCGTTTTTCCACCATTTTGCTTGACCGGTGGTTCCATGACCGCTTGTTTGATCGCTGGCCGGGATTAAAAGCAGGCGAGAATTGGGTATTTTTGCCAAAGCTTTATGCATGACATTGAGTTCTGGCGGATTGCGTTCATCATCTGCTGAATTAATAACCAACAAAGTTGCCTGAATTTTTTCTAATTGATTAGCAGGATTGAAATCTCTAGAAGAGTCCCACTGATAAAGATTATCATTGGCATCTCCATTAAAATTCGAATTCATTCGTTGATTTAGCAATTGATCAGCTTTTTCTCGAGTCGGAGCAATACGCTGGAGACCTTGGTTACCCCCGTTCGTGGCAAGTGCATAGAAAACAGAAGCAAATTGAAGACTTTTTGGTTGTTTTACATAATTACCATTTAGATATTCAGGATCGTTTTTGATTGAGTCAATAATTAGTCTTCTCATTAGCCAATTACGCCCAGACATCTCGCTAGGCATGGATGCCATTGGAACCAATATATCCATAAAGTTGGGGTACTGCGTACCCCAGAGCCAAGTATGCATTCCACCCATAGAGTTTCCTAATATCATACGCACATGCTTTAGATGAAGGCCTTCAGTTAAAAGCCGATATTGCGCTAAAACCATATCGTCATAGTTGTATTTAGGAAATTTTGCGCGTAATCCATCGGAGGGTTTGCTAGACTTACCTGCACCAATTGAGTCTGGCAAAATAATGAAATATTTGGTTGCGTCGAGGACTTGGCCAGGCCCAAATAACTCACCCCCAAAGGTATTGTTCAGCATGCCTTGCCCAGATCCTGCGGTACCATGAAGAATCACGATAACTTCACCATTTGGATTTCCAAGTGTTGTGTAGCCAATATTTAAATTTGGCATTACTTCACCCGTATGAAATTTGAACTCTTTAGCCGTCCAAATAGCAGATTTTTGATTTAGAAAATTCTGTGCTGATGCCGGTAACACGAAGAAGGATAAATAACTAATAACTACGATTAATAATCGGCACATATATTCGCCTTTTTAACTAGCAGAGGGAGGGGGAGGAAACATTTAAGTGTATTTACTTTGAAGCTTTTTCGCAATAGGATTTTTCCTAGGGATTGAGTTGGATTAATTCCTAGATCATCTAAGGAAGTTATCGAACAATTTTAAAAACAATACAGTTTTAAAGATCATCAGTAATTTTTATATGGTTCGGGATGTTCATAACTGGAACTGTCATGACCTTCAAAAGAAAATGGTGGCTTTGATGCCATCACATCTGGGGCGTTAAAGCGCTATAAGTAATCAACTCTATCCAAAATGTTCAAGGGGAAAATTACCAACTTTGATATTTCAACGCGCCCTAGTGGTGGTCTTGGAACAAAGTTAGCATTACTGCGCAACATTTGTAGTGACGATGGGGTGGCAGTTAACCTGAATTGTATTCCTACTAAAGTAGTCGTTTAGGAGTATCTAATTAGCGACTATTATATACCAAAATAACAAAAAGTCGCGACTTATTCTCATTTTGGTATATAATAGTCGTATGAAACGGTATATTACTAATCAAGTTCGCCAAGACCTCCAAAAGAAAATGGTGTTTTTGACTGGCCCCCGTCAGGTTGGTAAAACCACTTTAAGTAAGCAACTTCTTTCCGAATATGCAGGGGGGCAATATCTTAACTATGACGTTGCAATGCACCGAGCGGTGATAGTGGAGCAAAGTTGGCGTCAAAGTGCGCCATTACTGGTTTTTGATGAGGTTCACAAAATGCCCAACTGGAAAGCTTGGCTCAAAGGAGTTTTCGACGGTCGAGCGCAGGGGCAATTGATACTGATTACTGGCAGTGCGCGCATGGAAACATTTCGCCAAGCCGGTGAGTCGCTAGCGGGTCGTTTTTTTAGATTACGTTTGCATCCGTTGTCCTTAAGAGAGTGGTGTGATACCCATCAGGTCGAACCGCAGTTGGCACTCAGTCATTTATTGGAAAGGGGTGGTTTTCCTGAGCCCGCTTTGGTTGATACCGACATTGAAGCACAACGGTGGCGGATAGATTATTTTAATAGTCTAGTTCGAGAGGACGTATTAGAGTTTTCTCGTCTTAAAGAGGTTAATGCCATGCGCGTATTTGCTGAGATGTTACGTTCGCGTGTTGGTTCGCCATTATCGATTGCTTCGTTGGCGCGAGATTTAAATTTGTCACCGGTAACTCTTAACAAATACCTAGACATTTTGGAGGCCTTATTTATCGTATTTGTGATTCGTCCATGGCATCGAAACATAGCTCGCGCTACGATGCAAGCACCTAAAGTATATTTTTATGATACTGGTTTAGTAATCGGTGATGAAGGTCTGAAGTTTGAAAACTTAGTGGCTTGTCATTTACTCAAACAGGTACACTGGCAACAAGATACGATGGGGTCTGCGGCCAATCTGCATTACATTCGTACTAAAGATAATGCTGAGGTTGATTTTTGTTTAAGTGAAGGCACAGTACTAACGCATTTAGTGGAATGTAAATTATCCGATGTAAAACCGCACCGAGCATTAGTGCGTTTTGCGAGGGAGTATACATCTGTTGATGCGATTCAACTAGTGCGTGAGTGTAAGGCGGAAGCTGATATTGGGCGCATTCGTATTCGAGATGCTGCACCGTGGCTTAAAGCTTTAGAAATTTAAGCTTTGAGAACCATTCATTGTTCTCATGGAACAGCCTAGGATTATCATTTGTTGGGTAATCGTAAGAGAGTAGTTTGTAATGAAATTAAGCTACTGCGGCAGCAAAATTTGCATATAAATCACCTGGTAGTGGCGGGTTTAATTGCCCAGTAATTGCCATTGGTGTTTCAAGTTCATGCTTGAGGTAAGTTGCTCTACCAAGAAAATAAAAAGCTCGTTCATTCGTATTAATACGTGCCAATAGCATGATGTAGAATCCTTCCTTCATCTGATTTTGGTAGCGAAGACCAGTATTACTATTCGATTTAGTAGTTGCTTGGCTTTCCCAATGAATCAAATCTTTGTTAATTGCGAAGTTTTTATAGCGAGTTGTAGGAGAAAAGTGACCGCTAGTTTATCTAAGGTGAATGTTAGTAAATCTGACTTTGACTCCTTTGTCCAATAAACACCGCTTTGCTATGGTTGAGTCGTCATAATTTTGCCAACGTTAAAAGTGGCTAAAAGTTCAATACGAGAATAACGAGCATGTATTGATAGGGGAATAATTTCAGGGGGATCGTCCATATGCGGCATGTGCGAAATAATAGACATCAATAAGTCAAAAATTTCAAAAAGTTCAGGAAATTAATTTTTATAATTTAATTTCAGTTACTCAATCAAATTTTAATTGCGCAGTATTTTTTACCCGCAACCATTTTTCATAATCGTTTTTTAGAAAAATCGTAAATTCCTGCATATTTAGGTTAACGGGATCTATGCCTGCTTTAGCAAAGCGTTGTTTTGTATCGCTAGATTTAGTTATTTTGATAATTTCCTGATGGAGTTTTTCGATAATCTCGGGTTTAGTTCCAACTGGCGCCAGTACACCATACCAAGTATCCACAACAAGTTCTGGATAACCCAATTCTGCAATTGTTGGAACATCGGGTAATAGTGGACTTCGTTGCTGAGTCAGAATCGCAATTGGCCTTAACTGGCCACTTTTTATTAATGGTACGGAGGCGGGTAATCCTCCAATAATCAAATCAATCTGCCCTCCAATGACATTAGTCAGTGCAGCAGTTGTGGATTGATAGGGTATGTGTAATAAATCAATACCAGTTGTGATTTTTAATAATTCAACTGCAAAATGATTTGAAGAACCAATTCCACCCGTGCCATAGGTTAGTTGACCTGGGCGTAATTTTGCAAACTCTAAGAATTCTTTGAAGTTTTTTACTGGACTTGAAGGGCTCACCACAAATATATTTGGAATAGAGCCAACGATGGCGATAGGGATCAGATCTTTTAATGGGTTAATTTTAAATTTACTGTTAATAATTGGGCTGATGGTTAGAGTTGGTGATGTCACCAATAAAGTGTAGCCATCGGGAACTGACTTTGCGACCATTTCTATAGCTACGCTGCCACCGCCACCTGCTTTGCTTTCGATAATGGTTGGTTGACCGAGTGCCTCGGTCAATTTCTCAGCTAAAAACTGACCGATTAAATAATTATTACCTGCAGGAAACGGCAAGATCAGTCGGATTGTCTTAGATGGATAATTTTGTGCTGTTGATATACCACTCGTGAAGAGGAGGGTAGCTACGCATATTCCATAAATAGAACGCAACATCACTTTTAGCATATTTTGTATGGATTAGTTCAACATCTGGAGTTATTCATTGGGTACCAGTACTATCTTGCCGATATGTTCTCCAGGACTCCATCAGTTCATGCGCTAAAGAGGCCTCGGATAATTTGAAAATAGTGGGGCTGGAGGCTGTATTTGACCACTTGCTAGAAGATTCATGGCTCTTGTAATTAATCCACGACGTAATTCTCGATCATGATCGAGGGTGTGTATTGAATAGGCCCTAACCCCAAGACTTTTACCAAGCCGTTTACGAAGCTCCGTAAAGAGATTGTCGTTCGGTATTCCGCCTAAAATTCCGAAAGAAAGGAGGGTACCAAGGGGAGCTAGTAGATCTAAATTCGCAGCAAAGTCAACCCCGCCCATCGCACAAACTAGATCCACCCCCTGATTCTGGGTAATTTTCATGACCTCTTGCATTAAATGATCTTGGTTACGAATGAGAACATGTTCAATGCCTGCTTCTTTGACAAAAGATCTCTTTTCTATAGAGCTCACTACGGAAATCGTTTGGATCCCATCGGCTTGTGCTAATTGAGATATTGCTAAGCCGACCCCACCTGAGGCACCAAAGACAAGAACACTGCTGGGTAATCGAACACCAGAGTGATAGAGGATTGCCCCAGCCAATTGGTAATTTGGAAGGCAAACTACATCGACTGGTTTGACGGTTTTGGGTAAGGTAAACACTGACTGGGCGGGCACACAGATAGCTTGGGCATAACAACCCCCTCGAAAATCTAACTCACGAGAACTTACTAGGACAACTTGGCCGAGTAAATCAGGATGAACTTTTGAGCCAATAGCATCGATTTCACCAACCATTTCATTACCGGGAATTGCTGGTAGTGGCGGCATCCAGCCATAAGTTCCCTTCCGGATGAGCATATCAGCACTGCTAATCCCAATAAAATGGGCCTTGACTCGAACCTCATACTCAGCTGGTGTAGGTAAGGGAATTGCAACTACCTCAAGGGCTTGAGGACCACCTGGAATTTTTACTTGGATAGCTTGCATCCTACTTAATCGACTCCAATAGCTAATTGGCGAACTAACTTACCAAAACGAAGTAGATCCTCATCAAATAAAACTTTGAAGTCTTCAGCACTCTGAGGCGTTGGCGTTGCTCCTAAATTACCGATTCGTTTTTTACCATCTTCTGTTCTGAGGAAGTTATTGATTTCTTGATTGAGTAATTTCACTATCTCAGGTGGTGTACCCGTTGGAGCAAATACACCGTACCAAGAATCAATATGAAAACCTTTGATCCCAAACTCTGCAAAGGTCGGAATTTGGGGTAGTAAAGGAGATCTCTTTTCAGAGGCAATTGCAATTGGGAATACTTTTCCTTCGCTGATTTGTGCTAGAGCTGTTCCTGGGCTAGAGAATGTCATATCCACTCGGCCGCCTAGTAAATCAGTCATTAAGGGGGCAGCGCCTTTATAGGGGATATGTAGGATAGATGTGCCGGTAAAGGATTTAAACATTTCACCGGCTAGATGGGGTATTCCACCGTTCCCTGGCGATCCAAATGAATACTTTTCTGGATTTTCTTTTAATACTTTAATGAGTTGCGGTACGGTACGAGCTGGAAAATCTTTACCTACGACTAATAAGTTAGCTTGCTCCATGACCATGGCAATAGGGGTAAAGGCTTTACTCGTATCAAACGGTAATTTTTGATGGAGTGATGGATTAATCGTGATTGCTCGGGTTGTAATCATGAGGGTATAGCCATCCGGTGAAGCTTTTGCTAGAAGGCCGGCTGCTACTGCACCGCTCGCACCTGGCCGATTTTCTATAACAACTGGTTTTCCAAGATTTCGAGATAAATAATCAGAGAGCATTCTACCGGCAGCGTCTAGAGGCCCAGCTGGTGCGGAACTTACAATCAGAGTAAGGGGTTTATTTGGAAAATTCTGTGCCAAGGATGGCACAGAAATACCGGTATAGAAAAGGGCAAGTGCAATGAATAGACTTAAAAAAGACCTCTTATCCGGTGAGTGAATTTTTATCATTCAAGGATTCCTAAAGAGCAGCAACTAAGCATTACCTTTCCAGACCGAGCCAAAGGTAATACCAATATTTTTAAAATTGTCATAGACCTCATCACCATATTCAGCCCGGACTTTTTCGCCAAGTACTGGGTCATAGAGGACATCATTAAAAGTATCTTCAATACTGCCTTGGACAATTGCAACAATCAGGGCGCGGCTATCGCTAATATTAGTAACCTCTCTAAAAACGCGCGCGGGCAGAGCAATAAAATCAAAGGGCTCAAGATCAACATGATACTTTCCACCGGAACCCCAAGAGACTCGGTATTTACCAGTTAAACAAAGAAAAGACTCAATTGTTTTCATATGCGCATGCATTCTTGGACCATGGCCTGGGGGATTATCTAAAATAGACACTTCCACACCTGGGTTACCGGAAATGGCAGGAATAGCAGCAGCACGTTTATTGCCTGGGGGCGACATTAATTTATAGACGCAGTCGGCAGCTAGTTTGGCATAGGCCTCACCGGGGATCCCCACATTCGATTCGTTATAGTTGCGTTTGGTAGGCTTTAAATCTTTAAAGCGAGCAATGCGCTTTTCCATCTCTTCTGGAGTTGGTTCGAATGTTTCTAATTCAGTAGTTAATACAGTAGTTAATACAGAAGTTATTGGATGATTCATCAGGGTCTCCTTAGGATTTATTTTTACGGCATATTTTGATGATTCTTCAGGATAGCTCTGTGGCTAACTTGATTTATGACGACATAGTTATATTAGCATTACCCCAAGTGATTGTGAGTTTTTGTGATAAGTCGTTTGTTACTAAACACATATTCTTTTATACAACTTGAGATGAAACATCATCTGAGCAGAGTTTGATGTTCCTTATCGGATATTTCTAATCAATTCCTTTTGAGCTGATTACTAAGAGGTAAAAACAGAATAGGACTTACCAAGAAGCCATAAAAAGCGTATAACCCAGTTAATTAGAACTCAAATAGGTGGCCGCTTTTAGAGGCCTTGACTCGCAAATAACTATCATTATGTCGATTTGAGGGGAAGGCATGCGGGACGCGTTCGACCACTTCGATGCCATACTTTGTTAGTGCAGCTACTTTGGCAGGATTATTTGTCATGAGTCGTACACGACTGACTCCGAGCATTTTCAGCATCTGGGCTGCGGGTAAGTAATTACGCTCATCAGAATCAAAACCGAGTTGTAGATTTGCATCCACCGTATCAAGTCCAGCATCTTGTAATTGATAAGCGCGCAGCTTATTCGCCAAGCCAATACCACGACCCTCTTGGGCTAGGTATAGCAAAATACCGCTACCACCCCTGACCATCTCATCGATGGCGCCGCGTAACTGATTGCCACAATCACAGCGTAAAGAGCCGATCAGATCCCCGGTAAAGCATTCAGAATGAAGTCTCACAAGAACGGGTTTTGTTGGGTCTATATCTGCAACGACAATAGCGAGGTGCTCTGTGCCACCATTATTTGGACGAAAGGCCACAACTTGCGCGTTTTCGACATTTTCGAGTGGGACACGGGCACGGCTAACTAGCTTTAAGGCGTAGGCTGTTTGTGGGATGTAGGATTCAATCGAGCTGACGCGCACGGTGAGGGTATCCGGCGTTTCTTCAGCTTGGGTAATAAGGGTGGCTGGTAAGAGTCGAGCCAATTTAGACAGAGTAATACTCGCTTGCGCAAGTCGGCTGGCATCATGGACAACTAGCCCAGTTAAATTGGGTTGATGGACTAAAATCGTTGTGGGATTTGAGAGAAATTCAATGATTTCTAGCGAGAGAGAATTTGGATGAGAAATCATGCTTGCGGGTCGAACAGTTTGATCTATTCCAAGAGCATTAGCCCTTGTGCCTGTTAAGACAAGTTGAGGAGCTATTGTTTGGCGGTTCAATAACTCAAGCTGGTCAGCAGTTAAGAGTTCGGCGGCTAGCATCAGTATGCTGTTTGAGCCGTCAACCAGCTTAACTAAGGCGCCTCTGCGCAAATCTGAAATAGCACGGTCAACTTCGATAAGAGGATCAGGCATCGCCAAAATAGATAAGAATGAGAAAAATTTGAAAATATGACGTTATAAGGTGAATAAATTGATTTCTGATAAATTCATTCTAAGAAATAATGAGAATTATTTAGTGAACAAGTAAACCAAAGTATTTCTATGAACGGCGGGTATCTTTGCAATAATGAATTCATTTAGATTATAGTTCAATCTGCTTAAATCCTCACAATCCCATCATACTTGTAGCTTTCTTCCTTAAAATGAAATATTTTTTAGAAAGGGACCACCTAGATTGCTTTGAATTGTCCTAGTTCAATGGCAATAAAGGATTTAAAACTAGATATCCAGATTGTGCGAGACGATCAAGATTTTATGCCAGATGATCACTGGCTTGACTATTTTTTAGCGATAAAGGACGAATGGAATTAATCAGCTTTGATACCTGAATCCTTGGCAAGTTTTTGCAGTCTTGTTACTTCTGATTTGATCAGCCTACCCAGATCTTCGGGAGAAGAGGAGACTAGGTCGATACCGCGCTCTGAGAAGCGATTCTTAAGTTCAGTTTGATTCATGGCCTTCACAACTGCTTGGTTAAGCTTT
Source organism: Betaproteobacteria bacterium (assembly GCA_009927445.1). GTDB lineage: Bacteria > Pseudomonadota > Gammaproteobacteria > Burkholderiales > Burkholderiaceae > Polynucleobacter. Next base: position 45,279 of record RFMZ01000112.1, on the reverse strand, counting down.
TGGATAATTGGGTATGGCGTTCCGGCCGGTGCCAGGAGCAGGTTTAAAGTGACATCTTCATAACCAGGAAATCCAGATTCAGCGAGGGTTGGAATATCTGGCGTGAGCGGGGATCTTTCTAGGCTAGTAATAGCTAGTGCCCGTAACTTACCCGCTTTAATATTTTGTACACCGGTGCTGACTTGGTCAAACATGATGGGTACTTGGCCACTCATGAGATCGACGATTGCTTGCGCATTCCCTTTATAAAATATATTGGTTAATTTGATATTCGCTCGACTTGAAAAAACTTCTGCGGCAATGTGTCCTGTAGAGCCATTTCCGCTACTGGCAATAGGCATACCAGGATTTGATTTAGCATAACGAATAAACTCATCGATATTTTTTACAGGTAAGGCTGGATTAATCATCACGAACATAGGAACTTTGCAGGTCAGAGAAATTGGACTAAAGTCTTTTACCGGATCGTAGCCTGCATTATCAGAGATCAGAGGCGCTGCAAAAAAGGTACTCGAGTGAGCAAGTAGGGTGTAGCCATCTGGGCTTGCTTTGGCCACTAGTTGTGTACCAACAATGGATGCTGAACTTGGACGATTTTCAATCACAACATTTTGTCCAAGAATTTTAGTGAGTTCGTTGCCAACAGTTCTTGCAACGATATCCACATTACCACCTGCTGCAACTGGGACGATAATTTTTATCGGTCTACTAGGAAAGTCAGCAACATTTTCTGCTAGGGTTGTGAAACTCAATGAGCTACCAATCAATCCGATTAAAAAATAATATGGGCGTAAATTCATTGTGAAGTTGCTCCGAAAAGTTCTCAAAATTAGTACAAAAAATAGCGCTTTAGGAATATCTGCTGAAAGATACCAGTTATTTGTACCATATATTGAGGAATCCGTACTATGTGTGAGAGGGTGTTTTGGTTGGCTTAAGCGAATTTACCCAGAAATTTTCCAATCTAGCCAGTTACAGAGGGCTTTACCCATGACTAAGTCTTTATCCGAGGAAGATAACCATTGGTATTGCACCGTAAACAATTCGACACACTCGAGCCAAGTACATTGTAGTTTTGTAATGTCGCTCCCCCAAAAAAACCGATTTGGTCCAAAAGCTTGAAATATTTTTTCAACAAACGGTTCAATCGCCAGGTATGGGTAATGATCTATTGCATAAGCAGGTACGGCCGTTGCTTTGATGGCGATGTTGGGGTATTGCGATAAGCTGATCAACTCAGGCAGATGCAAAAAAGCGCATTCACCCTTGGCATCAAGGGGGACACCTAAGTGATCAATAATTAAGCGCAGTTTAGGGAAGCGCTTGGCAATTATTTCAAGTAAGCTCAAATGATTACTGGATGCCAAGGCGATAGGTATATTTAATTCCTCAGCTGTTCGCCAAAGCCAATCTAATTCCGTTCCAGAAAAAAATTGCGCATGTAAGGGATCATTTAGGATATATCGTAATCCTAGCATGCCAGATTGCTTTTTCCATTGATGGAGAACTTCGATTCCATTAGGCACTTGCAGTGAGAAATTACCAAGAATACCAAACCGTTGCGGATATAACTTGGCAGCAGCTATGGCGATTTGATTAGCGTCACTATCCCAAGCGGGTGGTTGAATGATGGCAGCATCAATCTGTGCTTTAGCCATATCGACTAGGACTTGGTCTGCAGAATAGGGACTTTGTCGATGAGCTGGCCGCGGCAATCCTTTATTCCAGATGTGAATATGGGCATCTACAATTAGCATAAAAAATATTTACCTTTCAATTAGGTTATAAAAGATAGAGCAAGGAATATTCTCGCATTTTATATCTAGATGAGGTGCTTTTTATCGCCTTAATATGTTTTATAAAAAAGAAGTACCTACCCTTGAATACTACTTTTGATATTTATTGAGAAGTCGATATTTTTTTGGTATAGTGAATTTATTCTAACTAATATAATAGGATTCATATGACTCATCCTGTACTGCAATGTGAGGAACTCCGAAAAAACGCCATGAACACGGGTGATGTTGAATCATTTCGTGAATTATTTGACCCGGCGATGATCTATCGGCACAGTTCTGGGGTAGTAGATAACGTGACTAGTTATTTAGAGAAGTTAATTTCAAAGAAAGTGGCATATTCAAATGTGACATTTTCAGATGTAACAGTCATCACACCAGAAGGCTCTCATCAATCGATTGCTTTAGTTATGGGGTTGATGCGCGCTGATGTCATGCGAGCAACGGGGCCGGATAAAATTCAAAGTCATTATCAAGCGACTTGGCACCAAGTCGGTTCGGCCTGGAAGTTACTAGCGATTCATGGAGCTCCTCTTAAGTAATTACTCCAAGGAGGAGGAATCATGACATTCAAGAATTGGCTGATTTTTTTACTGGTATCGAATTTTGGATTTGTTCTAGCACAAACTGCTGATACTAACTATCCGACTAAGCCGATACGGATTATTATTCCTCAGAGTTCTGGTTCTGCAACCGACAGTTTGATTCGATTAATAGCGCCAAAATTGACTGAGCAGTTAGGTCAGTCACTTATTCTTGAGAATCGTTTAGGTGCGGGTGGGATTATTGGTGCTGACACGGTAGCCAAGGCAGCGCCAGACGGGTATACACTTTTAATTGGCGCAACTTCTTGGATTACGATTGCACCGCATGTTTATCCTAAATTGAGTTATGACCCCATAAAAGATTTTTCTCCGATTTCTTTATTTGCTGTTGGGCAAAATGTTTTGGCTGTTCCAGCTAATTCGCCGTATACGAGTTTAAAGGATTTAGTCAGTCAAATGAAAGCTCAGCCCAATATACTGAATATGGCTTCTGCTGGAATTGGGTCAACTAGCCATCTTGCTGGGGTGATGCTCACCTCTTTAGCTGGAGTGAGTGCGGTACATGTACCTTATAAAGGAGCGGGGCCATCTGTCATGTCTTTGTTATCTGGTGAGTCACAATGGGTTTTTACTCCAATGCAAGGGCCAATTGCTTTGATACGTTCAGGAAAATTAAGGGCCTTAGCGGTGGGAGGAAGTGTTCGATCAGCTATCTTGCCAGACGTTCCAACGGTAAAGGAGTCGGATATTGCTGGGTATGATATGCGCAATTGGTATGGCTTATTAGCCCCAGCGGGGACGTCTAAAGCGATCATTGATAAATTAAATACAGCGATTGTCCGCGCGGTACAAACGAGTGATATTCGTGAACAATTTGCCGGTCAAGGCTCTGAGCCAACTACGAATAGTGCTTCGGAATTCACACAGTTTATTCGTGAGGAGACCGCAAGAATGGCCTCAGTTGTAAAAACAGCTGGCGTCAAAATTGAATAAAAGGAGTGGTGATTGAAGGCATTACGTTTTAATCAAACAGGTGATTTTAATTTTTTACAGTACGTTGATTTTCCCATGCCGGTACTTAGAGTGGATGAGGTCTTAATCGAAGTGAAGGCGGCAAGACTGAACCGCAATGATTTATCGAATGTCATGGGGCGATTGCCTTATACCACTTTACCGCGCACCCCTGGTAGAGACTATGCTGGAATTATTGTTGATGGGCCCTTGGAGTTAATTGGTCATGATGTCTGGGGAACTGGTAAAGAAAATGGCTTTGTTCGAGATGGCAGCCACGCACAATTTATCAAAGTACATCAGAACGACATCGCGATTAAACCAAAGACTCTTTCGTATATTCAGGCAGCAAATTGCGGGACGCCCTATATCACTGCATGGTTTGGTATGCAATCGTGTCAGGTGCAGAAGTCAACTAAAATGGCGATTATTGGTGCTGCTGGAGCGGTTGGTAGCGCGGCTATCGAATTAGCAAAAAAAAAGCAGGCTCACATCTTTGGCATTGTAAGGTCTTCAGAACAGGTTCGGGTCCTAGAGCAAAAAGGGATTGCAGCGGCGGCTCTAGCCGAATCTCCAGAAACTGAGGGGCAGTTAAAAGCCTTGATTCAGGAGCATTTTAAAGGTGGAGTGGATGTTATTTATGACGCCACAGGGAAGTACTTAGCAGCTGCAATTCCTGCCTTGGCTCCTTTTGGTAGGGTTGCTGTGATTGTTGCGCCTGGCAACGGTGCAGTAACAATATCTGCACGCGATTTATATCGCAACGGAGCGATGATTGTTGGCGTTAATTCCCTACTTTACAGTGCCCAGGAATGCGCGGTTATTTTGAAGCAATTAGCGCATGACTTTGATCATGGTTTGATGCAGGGTTATGAGAATATTCAGACGCATGCCTTATCAGAAGCCGTGCAAACTTATCAAGATCTCAATAATGGCATGTCTGGAATGCATGTTTTTATTCCCTAGGGAGTGGATTGTAAGCGATAAAACCCTGATCTTGGAGGCAGTCTTTATAACTTTTTAAATTTGTACCTAAGACTATTTATAGTATGATCGGATTGTAATTAAAGAGTGATCGAGTAAGAATTACCAAAATAATAAAAATTAGTAAATGCTTAAGTTTGAATTAAAAACTCAGCAAAATAATGGAGATACGTTTTTGAATCACATTTCACATACTTTAAAAAGGGTCATTGATGCTTAAGATAGCGGCTTTTTTTCTATGTTTTTTTGTTCATTTTGCGCAAGCCCAATCGAATATATCTTGGGCGCCAAATAAACCTGTACGATTTATTATTCCGCAAGTAGCAGGAGGGGGTGCAGATGCGATTGGACGAACAATCGCCCAAGCATTATCTGATAAAGTCGGCCAACCAGTGATCGTTGATAATCGCCCAGGAACCAATGGTGGTGTAGGCGCTGAATTACTGATGCGATCGCCAGCGGATGGTCATCATTTAATGTTGGTTTTTACTTCGATGATGGCCATTAATCCTGCAGTTTATGAGCGGCTCACATATGATCCTTTAAAAGACTTACGACCACTTGGTTCGGTTTGTGCGGTTCCACTCGTGATGATTGCTAGTGCGAAGGTGCCGGCCAATAATTTAGGTGAGTTGATTGCTGCCCTAAAAAATAATCCGACCAGTGTTTTTGGAGCCTCGAGCGGTAATGGATCTTTTTCACATATGATGATTGAAATCATCAATCGTAGGGCGGGAGTGAATATGACTCACATTCCATTCAAAGGAGAAGGTCCGGCTGTGCAGCATGTTTTGAGTGGCCAAGACTCGATCATTTATGTTGGGACGCCTGCCATTATTCTCTCGCAAGTTCAAAGTGGTAGATTAAAGGCTTTAGGCGTTACGACTAGCAATAGAATGAATCAGATTCCCAACATCCCAACATTATCTGAGGGGGGATTATCGGATTTTAATGAAAGTTTTTGGTATGGCATAGCGGCCATACCAGGTGTGCCGAAAAATATTTTAGATGCCTATAATGAAGCAATCTTTGATATGTCAAAATCCGATTCTTTGCAGGCAAGCTTAGGGAAGATGGGGTGTGATGCAATGCCATTGAATGCCAATGATTTTACGGATAAAGTTCGAAACGATATTAATAAATACTCAGCGATTGCTAAAGCTGTGAAGATGAAAGTGGATTAATATGGCTAAAATTCCCCAACTCAAACATATTGGTCTGCATGTTGATAATTTAGATAACATGGTGCAATTTTATACTTCGGTATTTGATTTGATTGTGACTGATCGTGGCGAAGTGGAAAGATTAAATAATAAAAAAATTGTTTTCTTAAGTGGTAGTGACGACGCGCATCATCAGCTTGTTTTAATTGCCGGTAAAGATCCAGCTAGTGGCCCGAGTGTCGTTTTTCAAATGTCTTTTTTTGTCGATGCGTTAAATGATTTACGTCGGATTGAAAGTCGACTAAAAAAAATGGGAGTGAGTTATATCCATCCGATTACCCATGGCAATGCGTGGTCCATTTATAGTCAGGATCCAGAGGGTAATGGCCTAGAGATTTATATGGACACTCCTTGGTATGTTTCACAGCCGCATGGTAAACCATTTGATTTATCCTTGAGTGATGAAGAAATTTATATGTTTACTAAAAATTTAATTACCAATAATCCCACTTTTAAAAATCAGGACGATTGGCGCACTCAGATGCAAGAGAAGCTTTTGCAAGTGAATGCCAATATTCAATAAATACTTTTAACTCATATAAGGAATTGTTATGAAATTAGTCTCGTTTGAACAGGCAGGAAAAATTCACTATGGTGCTGTTAAAAATGGCCGAGTAATAGATTTGAGTGCTAGGCTTGGTGGGCAATACCCAGATATTATTAGTTTCATTGCCCACGATGGTAAACCAGTTGCACAGTCCATTGTCGCCGAATCTAACGGGGACTTCGACTATGATCAGTTGAATCTTTTATCTGTTATTCCCAATCCAGGAAAAATTCTTTGTGTTGGTCTGAATTATCACGACCACGTTACTGAGGCTAACAATGCTATTGGTAATCGAAAAGCGCCAGACCGAGCAATGATTTTTGCGCGTTGGCCTGAGTCGCTGACTGGCCATAGAAAGCCGATTTTACGCCCCAAAGTCTCTCAGATGTTGGACTGGGAAGCGGAATTACTGGTTGTGATTGGTAAGCCGACTGGTAGATATGTCCCTAAAAATAAAGTCCTTGATTATATTTTTGGTTATGCTTGCTTTAATGAGGCTTGTTTGCGCGATTATCAAAGACATTCTAGCCAGATTAACCCCGGTAAGAATTTTGAAAAAACTGGGGCGAGTGGTCCTTGGATGGTGACGGCAGACGAGATTACTGACCCAATGAATCTGAATATCGAAATGCGACTCAATGGTGTGGTTATGCAAAAAGCGAATACATCGCAGATGATTCATTCGATTGAGGCGACGATTGAGTATATTACCGAATGGATGCCATTACAGCCGGGTGATGTGATTGCTACTGGCACGATGGGTGGGGTAGGATTTGCAAGAACACCGCCTATTTTTATGAAACCCGGTGACATTGCTGAAATCGAAATCGAGAAGATTGGCATTTTAAGAAATCATATTGAAGATGAGCCAGCAGATTTGGGACCGAAATAATTTTTAGACGGATTATTTGGGTTGACTTGAGTTGTTAATCTTTTTAGAGTAAAAACACGCGTTTGCGTGTTTTTTATTGAGAAAAGAGTTTTATGAAAAATTTATCCGCATCCGAAAAAATGCGTATTGGGATTGACTTAGGTGGCACAAAAATTGAGGTGGCTGTTATAGACCAGCTTGGGCAAATTGTCTTACGGCAAAGAGTAGCGACTGATGCCCATTTGGGCGTTGAGCACATTTTTAATCGTATTAAATACCTCTATCAGCTTGCTCTAGCAAGTATTGCTAGGCAGGAGCATACGCTTGGCATTGGCACTCCAGGCAGTATCTCGCTCAAAACAGGACTGTTAAAAAACTCCAATACGGTTTCTTTAAACGGCATGGCATTGCAACAGATCCTAGAGGAGCACCTGCAACACGCTTGTCAAATTGAGAATGACGCGAATTGCTTTGCCTTCGCTGAGGCCATGCTTGGTGCTGGTCAAGATCATGACTGTGTCTTTGGTGTGATTATGGGAACGGGCTGTGGTGGTGGTCTGGTGATTAATCAACAAATCCGTATTGGGCCACAGCGATTAGCCGGCGAATGGGGACATATGACGATTGATCCCAATGGTCCCTTATGTTTTTGTGGAAAAAGGGGTTGTGTTGAAACGTTTATTTCAGGCAGTGGTTTAGAGCGCATGTTTTTAGAAAAAGCTGCTAGGCCACTTTGTGCACAGGATATTTTTCGATTAGCTGCTCAAGGTGATCGTAATGCATCTCTCATTTTAGATATTTTTTATGATCAATTTGGTCGAGCAATATCGAACTTAATTCATCTATTGGATCCTGATGTAATTGTTTTGGGTGGGGGATTATCCAATCAAGAGGCTATTTATCAGCGGGGTATAGATGCAGTTCAAAAGTATCTTTTTAGTGATGAGTTAACCACGCCGATTATAAAAAATCATTTAGGAGATTCAGCTGGGGTTATTGGTGCGGCATTCATTGGTGTTTGATTTGGTTAGTTTTTAGTATTTGGCGTACCGTTTAGCAGTCAGTCGAAATAAAAACAATAAGCCAGAGGCCGCAATCGCTAAGCTGAGGCTATTGCCTGCCCAAAAACCGCTCGCACCTTGGAGACTTTCAGGGACAAACGGCAGGTGATTAAAGGCCACCAGATAACCTCCAAATAAGCCCACCCCCCATAAAGAGAAAGCATAAATACACATCGGCCAAAAAGCTACGCGGTATCCCCTCAGGATAAAGGCAGCGGTAACTTGTAGCGCGTCTACTGCTTGGTAGAGCGCAATAAATAAAAAAAGTTGTTTAGCAACAATTCGCGCCTCTGGAGCTGGTGCGTAGAGGTCCAGAAGAAAATCTTGTAGGAACCAAACAATAATACCCATGCCAATACTTACACTCGAAGTAAAGATAACAGCAGACCAACCCACCTCTTCGGCCTTTTTTTCTTCCTTAGCGCCAAGATGTTGTGCGATGACAGTCATGGTGGCAATCGATAGAGATAATGGGATCATATAGAGCACAGTGCCCATATTGCCAACGATTTGGTGGCCGGCTAAAACGGTCGTTCCGAAGCGGGCGATAAAAAGCGCCATAAAAGCAAAAGAGGTGACTTCGATTAGGTAGCTAAAGCCGATTGGCGCACCCAATTGCAGGATGTTCCATATCCGTTTCCAATTAGGCCAACTAAATTTTGTAAACACGCCAAAGGGTTTATAACTTGGATGAAACCAGATTAAAGCGCCAAGACTGATAACCCAGAGCCATTGCACGATGACTGAAGCAACTGCACAACCTGGCCCGCCCATTGCAGCTAAACCAAAGCCGCCAAAAATAAAGAGATAGTTCAGAGGAATTTTAAGTAATAGACCGACTACTTGAAAACGCGTAATAATTTTGGGCTTAGAAACAGCATTATGAAATGCCATAAAAGTGCGCATAATCATCGTGCCTGGAGTTCCGATTGCCAGAATTTGTAAATACAGTCGCGCTTTTTCTTCAATGACGGGTGAGACATCTCCGATATCGAGCAAGGGGCCAGGATGCAATAGGACTGTAATACCGATCATTGAGAGGATGACTGATAACCACAGTGTTTGGCGGACTTCTTCGCCGATATCTAAATAGTTTTTGGCCCCGAATAGTTGCCCACCAATCGTATTCAGAGCAGATAAGATGCCTGTCAGGCCAACATAGATGCTAATAAAAATAGAAGAGGCTATTCCTAAAGCGGCTAAATCATCGGTAGAAAATCGAGCAGTCATTGCTGTATCCATGACTCCAAAGGCAATGACTGCGAGTTGGCCGAGTAAGATTGGGGTGGCAAGATCGAGTATGCGGGGGACATCTCTTTTGAGGCGATATTGCGTATGTGAAATTGCGGAAATAATTGGCATTATTGAGGATTGACCCGGTAGAGTCTGAGTCGTTCATCACGATCGCTTGCACGACGGTCTTCCCAGATTAAGGTGAGTTGTTGGCGATTGATTTTTGCAGCTGCTTTTGCCTCTGCGGTGGAGTGAGTTAGCTGATAATTACAAAGAGGATTATCTTGTAATGGCAGTTTTGTAAAGTATACAAAGGATGCTAATTGGGCATCACCCAAGTAGGTGCTGTTGATGCATTGCACGTCCTTTGGGAGGGCTAACATGAGTCGTTGCGCAACTGGACGATAGGTTTTAGCAAAGTCGATAGTTGGCAACCACAGGGTCATTAAAAGTACCCACATCAAGGTTGTGCCTGAAGCGGAGATCACCAGACAGCGCCAAATCACTTTTTGTGAGCGACTCACTCGCCACTTAACAACCCAAAACCAGAGACCGGTAATAACGATGGCGATGATGAGGTCTTGGAGATTGAAGATTGCTACATAGCCTGGAATAAAGCGTGCCACATTTTCAGCGGTTGCTTTAGGAATGCCGGTGATTTTGGCTAGCCAGATAATCCAAATAAATCCAGCCAAAATCGTAAAACTAAGGAGTGAGAGCCAATCGATAAAACTGATCAAGCCACGCTTGAGAAGAGGTAACCCAAAACTAGCCAGAATCGCCATCGTAGGGATTAATACTAGCAAGTTTCGCTCAGAGAGTTCTTGCATAAAAAAGAAGGTACCTAATTGTGCAAGAAACAAAAAACCTGGAATGACAAGATGGTGGGCATTCCAGCCAGAGCGACCATTTTTGCCCCAGAGATAGATGCTCCAAAAGCTCAGAGGCCAGACCGGCCAGGCATAAGCCCAAAAATTCTGTGCCATGAATCCCAGAGAGTTGATGGAGGTGGAGTTTTGGAGTTGATTTTTTCCAAGCCAAATGAAAATCGCTTGGTTTATTTCATTTTGGTTTAGATTACCAAGTATCCATAGTAGTGGCCAAAGACATAAACCGAGAAGTACGACGATGCCTGAAGCCATGAGCCAGCGCCAGGTCATTGTTTTGGGGCAAGCCATAAAATACAGTAAAGTTGCCACACTTAGGATGAAGCCCGTCCAGAGTATTCCGGAAAGGCAAATAATGACTAGGCCAGAGCCAGCAATGAAGCCACCCTGCCATGGCTTATCAAGTCCCCTGACAATGCCATAAATGAGTAAACAAAGTCCCCAAAGCTCTAAGAGGAATGGGGAGATTTCATGTACGCGTTGGGCCAGACCAACGCAAGCCAAGAAGACGAGTAAGGCGGCGTCGGCGATAGTTCGACCAAACTGTTTCGAACTGGGTTGTCCCCCAAAGGCAAAAGCCATCGGTTGCACGTCGCGACGTCTGCCAAGTAAGTAGGTTGCGTACCAAATGGCCAGTGCGCTGAGGGAAAAACACAGCCCACTGACAAGCCTAGCTGCATTGACATCCCCAATGAGTGAGCCAAAAAGCCAAATGAAGCTTGCCCCAAGCCAATAGGGCAGTGGCGTACCAATCAGTTCGTTGCGTCCGGTTAGGTGCGGTAGAACCCAGTCCTTGAGATTTCCATGGGACAGTTCCCACATCACACCAAAGCTAATTGCGTCATCATTTTTCCAAGGATCATGACCAAATAGCCCTGTGAAAGCATAAATCAGGGTGAGCACGAATATCACAACACGCGGAAGGGCAGAAGTTGCAGCAGCGGTTAGTTTGATGTTGTTATTCATGCGGGGGTAACTAACAAATTAGGCGATTGACAACGAATTAGCAAAAAAGGCAGCCAAGAAGGCTGCCTTGAATACGGATGTTAAGCCTGGTAAAGCGTTTATTCTTTGACTGAGGCTTTAGCCCCAGCTTTTGCACCAAACTTTTGACGAAATTTCTCAACTCGACCAGCGGTATCCATAATTTTTTGGGTACCTGTATAAAAAGGGTGTGACTCTGAAGATGTTTCAATTTTCGCTAAGGGATATTCTTTGCCATCTTCCCACTTGATCGTTTCGCGGGTATTCATTGTCGAGCGTGTTTTAAAACTAAAGTTGTTTGAAACATCTAAAAAAACAACTTCTTTGTATTCAGGGTGAATATTTGGTTTCATCATTATTCCTTATAAATTAGAGGGAGCCGTTACTGCATTGGATCGTTTGAGATGATCAAAGCGCATTTTCAAAGCAAGCAATACTTTCCTATCAAGAGTTCGATTATGCCATAAAATTACCGTACTTGGCTAGGTCAAATTCCAGAAAAATCAATTCTTTAGGCGATTTTTAGCCACCACGGCGCATTAAGTCAAAGAAATCCGAATTGTTTTTAGTTGATTTGAGTTTGTCGACAATAAAGTTCATGGCCTCAATATCGTCCATATCTGCGAGTAATTTTCGTAGGATCCATACTTTTTGGAGGATATCTGGTTTGATGAGGAGTTCTTCTCGACGGGTGCCGGACTTATTGAGGTTAATCGCTGGGTAGACACGTCTTTCAGCCAAGCGTCTTTCGAGGTGGACTTCTAAATTACCAGTTCCCTTAAACTCTTCGTAGATGAGATCGTCCATTCGGCTACCGGTCTCAATTAAGGCGGTCGCAATGATCGTCAGTGAACCACCCTCTTCAATATTACGGGCAGCTCCAAAAAATCGTTTAGGTCTTTGTAGAGCATTCGCATCAACACCGCCAGATAAAACCTTACCCGAGGAGGGGACGACTGTGTTGTAGGCTCTTGCTAGGCGAGTAATAGAGTCAAGCAAAATAATGACATCCTGCTTCATTTCCACGAGGCGCTTGGCTTTTTCTATGACCATTTCGGCAACTTGTACATGGCGAACTGCGGGCTCATCAAACGTCGAGGCTACGACTTCACCCCGCACGGAGCGTTGCATCTCGGTGACTTCTTCTGGGCGCTCATCAACGAGTAGGACAATTAATACTGCATCAGGATGATTGGCGGATATCGCATGGGCGATATGTTGCATCATGACCGTTTTACCCGATTTAGGGGAGGCCACGATCAGGCCTCGTTGACCAAAACCAATCGGTGAGAGCATATCAATAATTCTTCCGGTCAAGTTTTCTTCGGCCTTAATATCCCTCTCGAGATGCATTGGGCGATCCGGGTGGAGTGGCGTCAGGTTCTCAAACATGATGCGGTTTTTAAGAGCTTCTGGTGCAATCCCGTTAATCTTATCAACCTTTACTAGGGCAAAGTAGCGCTCACCTTCTTTGGGTGTTCTCACTTCGCCTTCTACGCCATCGCCGGTATGTAGATTAAATCGACGAATTTGAGCAGGCGAGATATAAATATCATCAGGTGAAGCTAGATAGGATGACTCTGGGGATCTTAAGAAGCCAAAGCCATCGGGTAGTACCTCGAGTACCCCATCGCCAAAAACAGTTTCGCCATTTTTAGCGCGGTTTTTTAGAATAGCGAACATGAGTTCTTGCTTACGCATACGTTGCGTATTTTCTATTTCAAGGGAAGCCGCCATTTCTAATAATTGAGAAACGTGGAGAATTTTTAGTTCGGTGAGTTGCATAGGTTGGGTTTCAATTCAGGTTAAGTAGGAGTCATTGAGAGGGGACTTGGCACTGACTGTGGAGGTTGGTGCTCAATAATGAGGTTGATCTTTCGATATGGGTAGATTTGATGAATGGCGTAATCAGTAATTGATCGGATTGATGGAAGCGGAGTAACACATGATGTTTTTTGAATAACGAGGTGGATTGGCTTTAATAAAGACTTTTATGAATAGACGGTTCGGTATAGACGATTCGGGGTTGGAAGAGATTGAAAAGGCTTGATGAGATTTGATCGATTAGTAAATTTGTTCTACGAAGCTTTTTTTAGTTAAGGGGGTAGCGGCAATGAATTAGGCAAACAAAGAGAGTAGTGAGAGTAGTGAGAGTAGTGAGGGCAATGAGGATGGTATGTTGGGAAGAACAACTCGAGAATAGGATTTGAGTGAACTAGTGCTTAGTAGATTCGCTTTGTAGATTTACTTAGTAGGCTTATATGGTAATTTCTCGGACTTTAGAGGGGTCAATACAAAGAGGTTAATAGTAGGGGACAATTTCAAGGAGGTAATTTAAAGGGGGCAGTATATAAAGGGGTTAAATATTCACTCGGTGTCTGTTGATCGGGTTTCGCTCAATTCACTAGGTACTGCTGATTATTTATTGTAGTGTTTGTTGTCAAGGTAAGTAGTCATACTGTTTAAGGAAAATGTGGGCACAAATATTTGGGCTTGAGTAAAATTTGGGCATAAATAAAATTTGGGCTTAAGTAAACCTGTCTCAGGTGTTTCGCTAAATATTTAACTAGGTAATTTACTGAAGAAGTTTACAAAAAACTTCACTAAAGATCACAACGAAGATTACACGGAAGACCACACCAAGTATTACTTGGAGATAAGCGAATTATTTTTTTCGTCTACTTGAATTGTCCACACTTTAGCACTTTTATACTAGTAAAACATCAAACCCCCACCAAAAAAACAACAGTGGGGTCTATCTTAGATATTCGAGTCAATAAATGCTGTAAGTTGAGATTTGGCAAGGGCACCAACTTTTTGAGCAGCCACCTCACCATTTTTAAAAAGAATCAAGGTTGGTATACCCCGAATGCCGAATTTGGCTGGAATTGCTTGATTTTCATCAACATTCATTTTGGCAATTTGGATTTTATCCCCATAATCTTTAGCAACTTCTTCGAGGATCGGACCAATCATCTTACAAGGTCCGCACCATTCAGCCCAAAAGTCGAGCAGAACGGGTTTTGACGATTGCACGACATCTGCTTCAAAAGAACTATCTGTAATATGTTTGATACCTTCGCTCATAGAGGGATTCCTTAGTGAAAATAATAAGTAAAACTTGTAAGATGTAAATTCGATGAATCCGAAAAAATTTCTTAGTTTGCTTATTTTACCTTGCTTGATGATCTCTTTGAAAAAAATGTGCAATGCGAATTGAACGCTTGATATTGCCCAATGCGCAAGCATTAGATGAGATAGCTAAAGCTATTTGGCAGTTCGCACAAGAAACCGAGCAACGCCCACAAGTTGTATTATCGACTTCCGGCCCAACGAATGCCTTGCGCCGAGCTATGGAAAGATTACGTCCGAAGAATTTACCCAAAGAGATTGTATTTTTACCAAAGATATTAGGTTTAGCAAAATGGCTTGAACAAACGCCTAGCTTGATTGATTATCCCGCGGTATTAACTACCTTGGAGCGCTGGGAAAAAGTTCAACAAGCTTTAATCAAGTACCCATTGATTCAGAAGAATTTTGGAGTGATTGGAGAAAAGGGCATTTGGTCCTTAACCAAGTCGATTGTGCAAGCCTGTGACCATTTGTCACAAGCGCATTTAAATATAGATCCGTCTTTAGCGACCGTGTTTGAGTATGATCAGGCCAAAAAGATATTTGATCAAGCCTTAGCCGCAGCATATCCACTGCAGCAGAATGACTTTATCCAAGAAGAGAGCGCATTAATTATGGCTTTTTGGAAGAATTTGAGTTCATTACAAGATCCGGTGATCAGACGACAATGCAGCTTGATGTTACGCACACAGATGATTACACAGGTAGCTCATTTAGAACCATTGGTTTGGATAGAGATGGGAGAAGTTCGTGGTTCACAAAAGTTGACTGAGGAACATTTTCTGGATTGCTATGCAGCTAGACAATCTGTTTTAAAGATTGGTCTTGACTGGGAGCGGGCGGCTTTATGGCCAGAATGTTTAACCAGTTCTATTGAACGCCCAGAAAAACATCTCCAAGTACAGAAAAACCGCCAAGACGCCAATACTGAGCATATTCGGATCATTGCTTTACCCAATTTTGAAAAGATGGCTTGGGGTGCTTTAGCGTGTATCCAAGAACATATTGCTCAGGATCGCCGGCGCATTGCTTTGGTAGCTCAAGATCGCTTAGTCGCACGACGCGTGCGGGCTTTATTAAATCGCCTAGGAAGCGCTGTCGTGGTGCAGGATCAGACGGGCTGGAAGTTATCGACTACAGGTGCGGCAGCAGCGGTACAGAGTTGGGTAGAGATTGCGAGTGCTAGAGAGGGGCCTGATCTTCATCAACTACTCGGATTTATCAAGAACCCTTTACTTGACTGGTCGGTCTTATGGCAAAACCTAAAAAAAGATTCCGTTGATTTTGAGCAAGTATGTTGGTTTATTGAAAAGACAATTTTGGAGCGACGTTTTATCCCAAATTGGCAATCATTATTAGAAATCTTTTATCACCTAGAAACTCAGCATGAGCCATTTGATGAATTAGCATCGGGCTTTTCTAGTCACCAAAATAATACGCAATTAAGTATTCAATTACTTCAAAACATGCAGGAACTTGCCCAGGCTTGGCAAGGAGGTTTTAAGACTGGTAAAGACTGGGCATTACTTTTACAAGAACAATTACAACACCTTGGTATGACGAGGAACCTGACGTCTGATGCGGCGGGTGCAGACACGATGCAGGCTTTGCAAGAGATGCAACGCATGCAAACAGAGCTAATATCTGGTAGTTCTTGGTTTAGTCTTTTTGATCAGTGGATGGAAGAGTCCTCTTACTTAGAGCAAAGTCCATTAGGCTATATACAAGTCTCTATCATTCCATTAGCAGCGACTAGATTACAGGTTTACGATGCGGTAGTCATGGTTGGTTGTGATGATCGACAATTACCGAACTTAACGGATCATGGCTTGATTTTTTCTAAGGCCATGGTTGCGAGTTTAGGATTAGCTACGATGGAGGATCAGTATCAACAGTATGCTAGGGACTTATCGGCCTTAATACAGGCTCATCCCCATACCGATTTTTTATGGCAAGAGTGGCAACAGGCGCAAGAAAGAAACCGCTGCGCAGGATGGCTAACCAGGCTGCAATTTGAGCTTGGGCATTTGGCCAATAAAAAAATTACCTTGCCACAAAGGAGTACTTTACTTGGTGGGCAGACCACGGCGAAGGCTTCTTTACAAATAGGGGATACGCTATTTCCAAAGAGCATCAGCCCAAGTTCTTATAAAACTTTACGAGAGTGTCCATACCGTTTTTATGCGACTCGACTACTCGGATTATGGGCGCCCTCTGCCTTACAGTCCTCTTCTGAATTTGGCATGGTCGGTAACGTACTGCATGCTATCCTGGCGCGGTTCTATCGCCAATTAAAAATCCAAGACGCCAGTAATTTGCAGGCGCATCAAGCCGAGTATGATCGGCCACAATGGATGCGCCAACAGTTGCAGCGGATTTCAAATCAACAATGGCAGCCTTTAATTGAATATGATGGAAAGTTATTAGGTATGCGTCAGGAGTGGTTGGACCAAATCCCCCATTGGATTGATTGGCAAATTGAGCAAGAAGCAAATGGTTGGGCATTTGCGAGTGCTGAGGTGCCAGTGACATTTCAGCTTGATTTAGGTGGTGGTACGCAATTAGAAATTGCTGGTCGTGCAGATCGTTTTGATACCCATGCCAGTTTAGGAACGGCTCGCGTGCTTGATTATAAATTTCAGGTAATTCAGAAAATTATAGATAAAGAACGTTTTATCGAAGATGATCCCCAATTACTGATTTATGCTCGGGGAGCAAACGGCACTAGTGTTGTGCATGATCAACCAATTACGATTGGGGCGTGGTGCTCGCTCAAATCTCCGGATAATCTCGAACGGGTGCACGATATAGAAATTAATGCGAACGTGATAACGCATTTAACAGACCAAATGCAAGAGGATTTAGGCGCAATATGGCAGGGTGCAGCGATGCCTGCAAGTGGTCCTGAGCAGGTTTGTCGCTATTGTGATGTACGCGGAATTTGTCGAAAAGGGATGTGGATTGAGCGCTAATGATTTGATCGATAAGGCTTGTGATCCACGCTTATCATGCGTGATCGAAGCTTGTGCGGGCAGTGGTAAGACATGGCTATTGATTTCAAGAATTTTTCGTTTATTACTGGATGGGGTGGCACCTAACGAGATTTTAGCGATTACTTTCACGCGTAAAGCTGCCCAAGAAATGCGTGAGCGACTTGAGTCTGTATTAAAAGAATTTGCCCAAAGTGATGATGAAAAAATAATTAAAGATTTAAAAGCACGGGGTTTATCAACTGACGAGGCGCGATTAAACGTGAGAGCGGCGCGCGGTTTATTTGAGCAGGTCTTGTCGCATCCACAGCCAGTTGTCATTGACACATTTCATGGTTGGTTTAGTCGTCTTTGTCAGGCTGCACCGATCGGCTCGGGGGTATCTGTAGGTAGTGTGATGCGGGAAGATGGGCAACGCTTAATTGCTGAAACGATGGCCAATTGGTGGGCACAGCTAGGGCAAGGTAAGGGAAAATTTGCTGTTTTACAAGAACATTACTTGGCCTTATTAAAAACACGGTCAGTGCATGCTGTAAATAACTTATTGATGGGTAAGTCGAGTATTTTGTATCAGGTGGCAGCTTGGAGTGAGTTTGTGGATCGATCAGAACAGTTGGGTGGGGACCCCCTGGCCAGAATTGCTGGAGGATTATCTTTAGCGACCCAAGAAAATCCAATTTTGAGGGCTTTAAATACGCAAGTACTGCAATGGCAGGATTTGGAATTAGCCGCTAGTTGGATTGGCCAAAGTGATGGTCCTCATGATATTCAATTAGCTAAAGATTTAAAAAGTGTTCTAGATATCGCCAATAATTTTGATCACTCTGAGCAGTTGTGTGATTTACTAAGAAAGGCTTTTTTTACGCAGTCAAATACGCCCAAGGTTCATTGCCAAAGGTCTTCGACTAAATTACAACAAATATTGAAAAACGCCCATCGGCCTGATTTGATTGAATGGATACCAGCCATTTTTCAAGAGTGGACAGCGGTAATTGTGGCATGGTTAGAATGGCAAAAGGCGCATCAATCCTTGCGCTTGAATCAAGCTTGGCTTCCACTTGCGCAGTCGATGTCTGAACATTTTATTCTTGCCAAACAACAGTTAAGGGTACAAGACTTTAGTGATTTGGAGTGGCATGCGCATCGTTTGATGTCAAAAGACGAGACAGCGGCATATTTACAGGCTCGCTTGGATGCTAAATATAAACATATTTTAATTGATGAGTTTCAGGATACGAATCCTTTGCAGTGGCAGATCTTAAAATCGTGGTTAGGTGCTTATTCTGTCGGGGATTTAAAGCCTTCAATTTTTGTAGTGGGTGATCCCAAGCAGTCCATATATCGATTTCGAAGAGCAGACGCGCGCTTGTTTGCAGAAGTCCAAAAATATTTAGAAAAAGAATTTGGGGCCATTCACATACGGCATAACGAGACACGTAGAAATCCACCAGGCGTTATGAATCAGATTAATAAAGTTTTTTTGAACGTACGCGAGATCCTTTCAAGTTATCCGTTTTTTGAGCATCAAACCGTTTGGCAAAATCATCAAGGTGGCGTTGATGGAGGTTCAGCTTTTTGTTTACCTTTAACGATGAAAAATGCCGTGCCTGAGTTTGTCGCCAATCGTCAGGCATTAATTACGCCGATGTACGATCTGACTCAGACCTCTACTGGATTACAAAGTTATCAAGAGGCCTTGCAGGTTGGGCGTTTGATTCAACATTGGTTAAAGCATGAACAAGTGATTGATCGCAATGCGCAGGGGAGTTTTTTACGCCGTCCGGTACCGAGTGACTTTTTAATTTTGATGCGTTCTAAAACACATATTCGACAAATTGAGCGGGCTTTTCTGGATCTACAGTTACCGTGTCAGAGTCCTCGCAAAGGTGGCTTATTAAAGACTTTAGAGGCGGCTGATATTCAAGCACTTTTAAATTTTCTATTGATGCCTAGTAACCAGTTGGCTTTGGCTCATGTATTGCGAAGTCCGATATTTCAATGCACCGAGCTTGACTTAGAGTACTTAGCTAGGGATCAAACCGGACAAACTTGGTGGCAAAAGCTACAAGATGCGCCGTCGAAGTGCTTACAAAATGCTGCAAAACTGTTACAGGATTGGTTGGCTTTAGCTGGCAGGTTACCTGTGCATGATTTATTAGATCGAATCTATGCTCAGGGGCGGGTTATGGAAGTGTATGCTGCCACCGCACCCCCTTTGATGCGTGCAAAGGTACTGGCTAACTTAGAGGCTTTTCTCCATTTAGCTTTGGATATCCATGGCGGGCGTTATCCATCCTTGAGTCGGATGATTGATGAATTGGCACGACTCAATCAGGGCGACGATGAAGAGAGTCCAGACGAAGGGGAATCCAATGCACTTGAATTAGGAGGTATTGAAGAAGAGATCTTTGATGAGCAAGATCAGGGTGTGATTCGGATCATGTCCATTCATGCAGCCAAGGGCTTGGAGGCGCCATTTGTTTTTTTAATGCATGCCAACAGCGTCAATCGCAAGCAAGACCCAATTGGTGTCATGGTGGATTGGCCGCCGGCAAGTTCTGCACCGAACCTAGTCTGTGCTTATGATCAGTCGATGGCTCAGGGTAGTATTGCGAGTGCCTTAGAGGAAGAAAAAAAGATTGCTGAGTTAGAAAAATGGAATGTATTGTATGTGGCGATGACTCGCGCTAAACAATGCTTTGTGGCATCGGGAAGTGCTTTGAGCATTAGCCCTAAAAACTTAACCGGTATGAATGATCAGTCTTGGTATGCTCATTTGATTGCTAGTGGTATGCCAACTAAAGCATTAGACGATTTACTATTATCTAAGACTAGTGGCTTACCAATCATCGATTCCAGTTTGAATGATATGACTGAGTCGAATTCAGTGACTGAGTTGAATTCAGTGAATTACCCACATATTGAAAAACTGCCTGAGTCATTCGGTTTAGCTGCTATGACTAAAAGTCATGATGACAGGGATTTAGAGTTACCAAGTGATTTTGAAGATGTCTCTGAATTGACTACTCTAGATCAAGAATTCGCCCGCGAGTTAGGCGTAGCTATCCATTTAATTTTGGAGAGGTATGCTCCAACAGTTCGCGAGCAAGACCATGACTCTGTCGTATTACCTAGCGAAAGTTCTTTGGGGCAGTGGTTAGGAATCGGGCCTGACTATGCCCCTGTTGCGCGTGAGTCTGCACAAGCGATCTTTAATTCTCCTCATCTACAGGGATTTTTTCGAGGACCAGATTTGTTAGATGCATGGGATGAAGTGGATTTATTTAATCAATCGGGTGAGCGCTTTCGTGTGGACCGAATTGCAGAATTAACCGACCGATTGATTATTCTTGACTATAAATTGCGTATTCCTTCGCCGTCTGAACCTAGTTTTCTGAAGTATCGTGCGCAATTAATCAACTATCGACAATTACTGGGTGGGTTAAGAGTCGATAAGCCGATTCAGAGTTTTTTAGTTGATCGGTTCGGTGACGTCCAAGAGATAACGGAATAGTTTTTTTAATATGTAGGCATTAAATGCCGAGTAATTAAATACGGAGTCATAGCAAGTGATTTGGCGAGCGAGAGGGTGGAATGTTGAGGGTTTTGCATCACAACAGAAGTAGACGAGCCTTACCCCCGGCACTGCTGGGAGATGGGTTTGGCTGCTTCGTTCCCGACCTGACCAGATTACCAAGCCAACATGCGGGGAGGCCCGTCTTCCACTATTGTAACCCGATGATTGTTAGAATATAACTTATGTCTGATACTGCACTTTTTGATCATTTACCTATTCCCACCTCAGGTGGCCTGGCCTTGGCTCGTAAATGGCGCCCTAAAGACTTTAAAACCCTAGTAGGCCAAGATCATGTTGTAACAGCACTCAGCCATGCTTTGGATCAAAACCGCTTGCACCATGCTTGGTTATTTACTGGTACAAGGGGTGTTGGCAAGACCACCATTGCGCGTATTTTAGCTAAATCCCTCAACTGTACGGGGTTACCAGATCAGCCCCTATCTGCGCCAACTTCGACCCCTTGTGGACAATGCGTAGCTTGTCAAGAAATTGATACTGGCCGATTTGTAGATTATGTTGAGATGGATGCGGCTAGCAATCGGGGTATTGCTGATATGTTGTCTTTATTAGAAAAAGCCGTATATGGACCAACCAGTGGTCGCTACAAGGTGTTCATGATTGATGAAGTTCATATGCTGACCAATTTTGCATTTAATGCGATGCTCAAGACTTTGGAAGAACCGCCGGCGCACATGAAGTTTATTTTAGCGACGACGGATCCGCAAAAGATACCAGTGACAGTTTTATCAAGATGTTTGCAGTTTAATTTGAAGCAAATGCCATCTCCTTTAATTGTTTCGCACTTACAAAATATCTTAAAAGAGGAGGCTGTCTTTGCTGCGCAGAACGCCCTAAAGATTATTGCCAAAGCTGCCCGAGGTTCAATGCGTGACGCTTTATCCTTAACTGATCAGGCAATTTCCTTTGCTAGTGGTCAGATTACTGAGGAGGCTGTTCGGCAGATGCTAGGCAGTTTAGATGACGCGTATTTAGTTCGGATTTTAGATGCCATCCACCACCGTAAGGGTGAGGAATTATTAGCTGTTTCGCAAGAGATGGGTTTGATGAGCATGTCTTTTTCGATTGCCTTACAAGATTTAGCGTCCATCTTACAAAAGATTGCCATGGCCCAAGTTATTCCTGGTTCGATTTTGCCCGAATGGCCCGAGGCTGAGGCAGTTGAGCGTTTAGCCAGCCAGTTCTCAAAAGAAGAGGTTCAGCTTTATTATCAAATTGCAATTACAAGTCGGGCTGATCTTGGCTTAGCGCCTGAGGAGGAGGTCGGTTTTATGATGTGTTTATTGCGGATGCTGGCTTTTCAGATGGACGATGGCCAGCCCCCGTCTGGGCCTGTTGCGCGCCCACATTCTGGATCTAAGCCGCCCGCTGATCAGTCGGTGGTTCGTGGGGCAGAGCACATGCCAAGAGCGGTTAAGTCGGACGAGCTTTTGCCAAAACCTCCCTTAGATCAGAAGCAATCATCTACTGAATTGGGTGTACTACTTTTAGAGCCTAAGGACTGGCAAGTTTTAGTAAAAAAACTGCGATTAAAGGGTTTGGTAGAGCAAGCCGCTTTACAAACTGCGTTAATCTCCTGGTTAGATCGTGGTCAGGCGATTCAGATCAAATTAAGTAGCAGTGTGCCGCAGATGGCCACACCGGTCGTTTTACAAAAGCTTTCTGAAGCATTACAAGTTGAGCTTGGTAAAGCAATTCATATTTTGTTAGAGACGCAATCGCAGAACTTAGAGCATACCGTTGCCAAGTTAGATGCCAAGGATCAGGAAACTGCGCAATTACAGATTGAGCGGGAGTTGGATGTGGATCCTTTTTTAGAACAACTAAAAAAAGAGTTAGGTGTGAAGGTGGTCGCTGGCTCTATACGCTCAGTATTAAGTTCGAATCCATGAGATTTGATGGACTATTATTTTAATGACAGGAAGGGTATCGTATGATGAAAGGTCAGATTGCTGGATTGATGAAACAAGCTCAGCAAATGCAGGAAAAAATGAAGAAAGCCCAAGAAGAGTTGGCCAATTTAGAAGTGCATGGTCAAGCCGCAAATGGCATGGTTCAAGTAACTATATCTGGGAAGCATGAAGTCAAACGGGTCAAGATAGACCCTGCGGCGATGGATGATCGCGAAATGTTAGAGGATTTGCTAGTGACTGCTTTTGCAGATGCACACAAGCAAGTTGAAGTCGCAGAGCAGAGTCGAATGGCGGGTGCGACAGCAGGGATGCCTATGCCTGCTGGCTTTAAATTGCCTTTTTAATTGGCATGAAATTGAATGATCAGCCGATTGATGATACCCAAGATGCCTTACAGCGATTGATTTTGGCCTTAAAAATTTTGCCTGGGATTGGGCCGAAGTCTGCTCAGAGAATGGCTTACTATTTATTACAACATGATCGTGCGGGAGCTTTATCACTTGGACAATCTTTACAATCTGCGATAGAAGTGATTGGGCATTGTTCGCGTTGTAATTCTTTTTCGGAGCATGCAGTTTGTAAGACCTGTTTAGATAGCCGTCGGGATTCGAAGATTTTGTGTATTGTCGAAACCCCATCTGATCAGTTGATGGTGGAGCAGACCCTAGCATTTCGTGGCTTATATTTTGTCTTGATGGGGCGTTTGTCACCGATGGAGGGGCAAGGGCCAAAAGAACTGCATTTTGAACGGTTGATGGCGCGTATTTTTGATGAGCAGATTGCTGAGCACGAAGCTGTCCAAGAAGTTATTTTAGCGACTAACTTCACCAGCGAAGGGGAGGCTACGGCGCATTATCTTGGCGAGATATTAAAGGTTCGGGGTATATCTGTGTCTCGGATTGCGCGGGGTATTCCGGTTGGTGGTGAATTAGAGTATGTCGACGCAGGCACTTTAGCCAGAGCCATGATGGATCGTCGACCAATTGGTAGTTAGTTTATTCATGGATGAACAATTACCGCAATAGACGTTTTAGGGGGGGCTTGATTAGTAGTCGCTAGTCAATGCTTGATAAATAATTTTAACATGTAGATTGAGTAATAATCACGTGATGCATTTATTAGTTTCGAATGATGATGGCTATTTGGCACCAGGTTTGTTGGCTTTAGTAAAAGCGCTCAAGCCTCTTGGTAAGATTACCGTAATTGCTCCAGAGCAAAACCATAGCGGTGCTTCAAATTCTTTAACCTTATCCCGGCCATTATCGATTCACCGAGTTGCTGGGGGTGAGCGGGATGGATTTTTATTTGTCAATGGCACCCCAACAGACTGTGTGCATATTGCTTTAACAGGATTTTTACAAGAAATGCCTGATTTGGTGATTTCTGGAATTAATCAGGGTGAGAATATGGGGGAAGATGTTTTATATTCAGGCACTGTTGCGGCAGCGATTGAGGGGGTCATGTTTGGTATTCCTGCGATTGCGTTCTCCCAGATTGACAGGGGCTGGGCGAAGATTGACGATGCTGCTCAAGTTGCCAAAGATATTGTGCAACATGCCATATCCCATCGGTTAGATTCTGGCAACAACTATCATGCGGCCCTACTTAATGTCAACTTACCCAACGTCTCGTACTCTGATCAAAAGGGGTGGCGGGTTACCCGTCTTGGTAATCGTCATCCATCTCAACCCGTGATAGAGCAGACTAGTCCGCGTGGGGATTTAATTTATTGGATTGGTCCTGCTGGTGAGGCTAAAGAGGCCTCTGAAGGAACTGATTTTTATGCAACGAGTGCGGGTTATGTTTCGATTACTCCATTGCAGTTGAATTTAACAGACTCTGAGCGGATAAAGCAGATGCAATCACAATGGAATCAAGGGTAGTTTTGATGAAGCAAGATAAAGTCCTTGATGCAGCTAGACGGTTGATGGCACAAAAGCTTGCAATTGCGGGTATTGAGCACCATGAACTGTTGCAAGCAATGGCGACTGTACCGCGTCATGCCTTTATTGATCCCGGATTAAGTGCGCAGGCTTATGAAGACTCCTCCTTACCTATTGGTATGGAGCAAACAATCTCCAAGCCCTCGGTAATTGCAAAAATGATTCAGGCCTTGATGCAGTCACAAAAAAAAATGGGGCGAGTTTTAGAAATTGGGACTGGTTGCGGTTATCAAGCGGCAGTGTTAAGTTTATTAGCAAAAGATGTTTATTCGATTGAACGGATTCGGTCTTTGCATGATAGTGCACGGGCAAAGTTGCGGCCATTTCGTATTGCTAATTTACGTTTAATTTATGCCGACGGGATTCGGGGCTTGCCCCAAGAGGCGCCCTTTGATGGAATTATTTTAGCTGCAGCGGGTTTAGGTATTCCTGATCCATTACTGGATCAATTAGCAATTGGTGGTAAGTTAATTGCCCCTGTTGCAAAGAGTGATTCTTTACAGCAGTTATTATTGATTGAAAGGCTTAGTTCACAGAGGTATCAACGCACCACCTTAGATGAGGTATTTTTTGTACCTTTACAGTCTGGGACGATGTAGGGTGAAGTTTGATTTGGCTACGCAATTAATTGAAGGATAGATTGTAATGATTTGGCAACAGTGGGCGCATATTTTTCGACTAACTTGCATTTTATTAAGTGGATTATTGGTTTGGGCATGTGCCCCGACCAAGCCAGCCCCTATTAGGGACCGATCAAGTAATCTGCCTCCTCCGATGCCTACGAAGCCTACTTCGCCTCCAGTTGTAACGCCGCCTGTGGCTAAAGTGACTCCGGTACCTAGTTCTGGGGTGACTTCTAGTTCCAAAGCGAAAGAGTCTAGTTCTGCCAAAACGCATGTTCAGCCAATTACTAGTCGTGAAACTGCGAGGGACTTAACGAAGGAAGTCGCTAAAGAAAAAGAGTCGATGAAATCGGATACTGGTAAAACTATTGCCAAAGCAGACTTAAAAATAGATCCAAAATTAGAGTCTAGAACAGAACCTAAGCCAGAAACTAAGCCAGAAACTAAGCCAGAGCCTAGAATGGAGTCCAAGGTCGAAGCGAAGAATGACGCAAAAGTAGAGTCTCGTCGGGAAAATCCTGCTGAGCCAAGTTTTAAAATTGCCAGGCCAGTAAGTGCCCCCATTCTTGAAAATTTTAATGGCACCACCAACAAGGGTGTTAGTTTTGGTGGAAAGATGGGTGATCCGGTAACTGCGGTTGCAGATGGTAAAGTCATCTATTCGGACAATAAATTACGGACCTATGGCAATTTAGTCATTGTCCAACATCAGAATGGCTATATTTCGGTGTACGGCAATAACAAGGTGAACTTAGTCAAAGAGGGTGATTCGATCAAGCGCGGTCAAAAAATTGCAGAATTAGGAAACACTGAGTCGACGCAAGTCAAATTACATTTTGAATTGCGCCGGGATAGCAAGCCGATTGATCCGACTAGTTATTTCGAGCAGTAAATGAAAACGGTTCTAGTTTTTGACATTGAGACTATTCCAGATGCCCATGGCTTAAGGCGGTTAAATGATGAACCAGATAGTTTGACTGATCCGGAAGTGGTGGAAAAAGCTCGATCGGCAAGACTAGCCAATGGCCTGAGTGATTTCTTTCCACTTTATTTACAGCGAGTAGTTGCTATATCTTGTGTGATCAGGCGCACATCCAAAGATGGCCTGCCACAATTTAAAGTAGGCACTTTAGGCACTGTTGATAGTTCTGAAAAGGATTTAGTGCAAGAGTTTTTCCAACTAATTGATCGCTATACACCGCAATTAGTTTCTTGGAACGGTGGCGGATTTGATTTGCCTGTATTGAATTATCGTGCATTAGTGCACGGTATCAGTGCCTCACGATTTTGGGAGATGGGTGAGAGCGGTGATCATGATGCCCGAGATTTTAAGTACAACAACTATATTTCGCGATACCATTTACGGCATTTAGATCTCATGGATTTATTAGCATTTTTTCAAAATAAGGCAAATGCTCCTTTGGACTCTTTAGCCAAATTATGTGGCTTCCCAGGCAAAATGGGGATGGATGGCTCTGCCGTTTGGCCTGCTTATCTAGCAGGGCAATTAAATGAGATTCGGCAGTACTGTGAAACGGATGTCGTCAACACGTATTTGATGTATTGTCGGTATCAACTCTTTCGGGCGGCTTTTACTCCTGAGGAATATCAATTAGAAATTGATTTTGTTAAGTCTGAATTACGACAAGAGGCGCAAAAAAATTCACTATCCCAGTGGGACTCTTATTTAGCGAAATTTGCAAATTAGAAATTGGTAGCTATTGAAAAAGCGATTTTCTAGAAGCCCGTTAATTGGGCAATTCAGGCAGGTTCAGATCGATGCGTTAGATATAGAGGCGCAGGGTATTGGTCGTTTATCAAATCCCGAAGATGACTCATCTGGCAAGGTTGTTTTTGTCCAAGGGGCTTTACCTGGTGAAGAGGTGCGTTACGAGATAACGCAGGACAAGAGTCGATTTCAGAAGGGTCTCGTACGCGAAATTTTGCACGCTGCGGTTTACCGGTGCGAGCCCCGGTGTTCTTGGTATGGTAATTGTGGTGGTTGTACGATGCAACATATAGACTCGAGAGCGCAGATAGCCATTAAGCAACGCGTTTTGGAGGATAACCTTGAGCACATTGGCAAGGTCAAACCGCAGACGATGATGCAACCTATTCGTGGACCTGAATGGGAATATCGATATCGGGCCAGACTGAGTGTCGTTAATCGGTCAATTAAAAAGGGGACGATATTAGTTGGCTTTCATGAGCCGCAAAATCGGTATGTGTCGGATATGACTTCTTGTGAAGTTTTACCCCAGATGTGGTCAGATCTGCTTATCCCTTTGCGTAACTTGGTGATGTCTCTGAGTGTGCGTGACCGGGTCCCACAAATAGAATTAGCGCTCGGAGAGCCAAGTGCTCCAGGGGCTCAAGCTATAACGGCGATGGTTCTTAGGCACCTCCTGCCATTATCTGCGGCAGACGAACACTGTTTAAAAGAATTTGCAATATTGCATGGCTTATGGATTTGGACGCAAGCGCAAGGGGTGGAGAGTGTTCAGCCTTTTTACCCATTAAGTGGAGAGCTCTTTTATACATTACCAGAATTTTTAATTAGAATCCCATTTGTTCCTACTGATTTCACACAAGTGAATCATGCGATGAATCGTGTTTTGGTAGGTCGAGCGATTCGGCTATTAGATGCGCCAAAAAATGCTCGGGTACTCGACTTATTTTGCGGAATTGGAAATTTTTCACTGCCATTAGGTCGAGTTGTTGGTGAGGTTTTAGGGCTTGAGGGGAGTCATTCCTTATGCTTGAGGGCAAGGGACAATGCTGTAGTCAATCAACTGGAAAAAAAGGTCCATTTTGTTGAGCAAAATCTATTTGAGGTAACGCCAAAAGATATTGCATCTTGGGGTACTGCACCCTATTGGATCATAGATCCGCCGCGCGACGGCGCCTTTGCCATTGTGAATGCTTTGGCACAGATTGCACAGTCTGACTCAGATGATCCGAAATTACCAAAACGTATTGTATATATTTCATGTAATCCTGCGACTTTGGCAAGAGATGCGGGAGTTCTGGTCAATGAGGCGGGGTATCAGCTCAGTCAGGTCGGCATTATGAACATGTTTGCCCATACCTCACATGTCGAATCCATAGCTTTGTTTATTCGTTTCGATTGAAGATTAAATTGTTAAAGGAATATTTTTAACAAAAAAAAACACGGGCGAGGCCCGTGTTTTTCATTGAATGTAGCGAATGTTTAATTAATCGCGATCGCCACCAACAATCCCAAAAAGTGCCAACAAATTAGAAAATATGTTGTAGACGTTGAGGTAAATTGAAAGGGTTGCCATGACGTAGTTTGTTTCGCCGCCATTGACGATCCGTTGGACATCCACGAGGATAAAGGCTGAAAAAATTCCGACAGCCAAGACCATGACGGTTAATGCAAGAGCAGGTATTTGGAGGAATATATTGGCCACAGAAGCCAAAATCAAAAGTATTACACCAATAAAGAGAAACTTGCCAAGACCCTCAAAGTTTGTTTTTGAGGTAGCAGCCCAGGTTGCCATACCAGCGAAGATAAGGCTAGTTGCACCAAAGGCCATCATGATTAACTGCGCACCATTCTTAAATTGCAGGGTGTGTGTCAAGATACCAGTGAGCATTAAACCCATAAATCCAGTGAAACCGAGTAACAAGAGGACGCCGGTACCCGTATTTTTATTTTTTTCAATTGCCCAGAAAAAGCCAAAGGCAATCGCCATGAAGACAATAAAGCCAATAAAGGGGCTAGTTCGGAAGAATGAGAAACCGGTTGTGACGCCGACCCATGCACCCAAAATGGTTGGAACCATCGTTAAAGCTAATAGAGCAAATGTATTTCGCAGAACACGATTACGCGTGATAGCATCAGTAAGGGTGTTACTAGCACTATAGCCAAAAGTATTTTGTTCATTCATCAGTTAATTCTCCTAGAAAAGTTGATAGTACAACTATGCACTAATTATAGGCAAATTTCAACATTTCAAGTAGGGGGCACTAAATAACACCACAAAATTTAAGGTATTTGGAAGAAAATCAATTAGTTGGCTTGGCCATCGTTGGGATTTATTAGGGTTTTAACTAGGATAAGTCTGTATAATCTTGGTTTTAACATTCAAATCAGGAGTTTGTTCCATGGCTATTGAAAGAACCCTTTCCATTATTAAACCAGATGCGGTGGCTAAAAATGTCATTGGCCAAATATACAGCCGTTTCGAAGGTGCTGGTTTGAAAGTTCTCGCTGCTAAGATGGTGCATTTATCTGAAATCGAAGCTGGTCAATTTTATGCGGTTCACAATGGCCGACCCTTTTTTAAAGATCTCGTCCATTTTATGATTTCGGGGCCTGTGATGATTCAGGTTTTAGAAGGGGAAAATGCGATTCTTAAAAATCGTGAGTTAATGGGTGCTACTGATCCAGCGAAGGCTGAAAAAGGTACTATTCGTGCGGACTTTGCAAAAAGTATTGATGCCAATGCTGTGCACGGCTCTGATGCTGCAGATACAGCCGCCCAGGAAATCGCTTTCTTTTTCCCTGGTATGCAAATTTACACGCGTTAATTACTAGTGAACCCAACTCCCCGCACCAATTTATTAAATCTAGACGGGGATGGGCTAGGGCGTTTTGTTGCCGGTTTAGATCAAAAGCCTTTTCGGGCGAAGCAACTGATGCATTGGATTCATCAGCGTGGCGTTGCCGACGTGAGCCAGATGAGTGATCTGGCCAAGAGTTTTCGCTTGCAGCTTGAACAAATCGCAGAAATTCAAGCATTACCTGTTTTGAGTGATCAGACCGCCAGTGATGGCACGCGTAAATGGTTATTAGACGTTGGTGATAGTAATGCTGTTGAGATGGTTTTTATACCCGAGGAAGATCGCGGTACTTTGTGCATATCATCTCAGGCAGGTTGCGCAGTTAATTGTCGCTTTTGTTCAACGGGTAAACAAGGTTTTTCTAGAAACTTGACGGTTGCTGAAATTGTCGGTCAACTCTGGTTTGCAGAGCATCACTTAAGGGCGGATCCGATGGCCATTAAGCGGGTTGATTCGTACGATAAAACCACCTTAGACCACTCAGATGGGCGCGTTATCTCGAATGTTGTTTTGATGGGCATGGGCGAACCCTTACTGAATTATGAGCCAGTTTTGCAAGCGATGCGTTTAATGTTAGACGATAACGCTTATGGTCTATCGCGTCGTCGCGTGACCTTATCAACCTCTGGTGTAGTGCCTTTTATTGATCGGTTAGCACACGATTTGCCAGTTGCTTTAGCAGTTTCTTTACATGCACCCAACGACCGACTGCGTGATGAGTTAGTGCCAATTAATCGCAAGCATCCACTCAAAGAGTTATTCGCTGCCTGCAAGCGTTATCTCCCCCATGCACCAAGAGATTTTTTAACCTTTGAATATTGCATGCTAGATGGGGTGAACGATAGCGATCAGTTAGCTCATGAGTTAGTTAGTTTGTTACGACCTATCAAATGTAAGCTGAACTTAATCCCATTTAACCCATTCCCTAGCTCTGGTTTGAAGCAATCATCGAAAGCACGGATTGAACAATTTGCCAAAATAATGCAAGATGCCAAGATTGTCACGACAATTCGTAAAACTAGGGGTGATGATATTGCTGCTGCCTGCGGGCAGTTAGCGGGAGATGTTCAGGATCGTACGCACTTAGCTAAGCGCGAAATGGCGCGTGAGGTTCGGTGGTTGGATAAAATAAATAATTAAGTCTGATGAATAAGTTAAATTTGGAAATAGCGGGTTATCAGCGTCGGGTGTGTAAGCAAGCGACTGTTAAATGGGGCAGTAATATAGTCACGATTGGCGGTGATGCACCGATTCGGGTTCAGTCGATGACGAATACGGATACTGTGGACGTCATTGGAACAGCCATTCAAGTGAAGGAATTGGCGCGCGCTGGTTCGGAGATAGTCCGTATTACCGTCAATACGGTGGAAGCTGCAGCGGCTGTGCCGCATATTCGTGATCAATTAGATAAGATGGGCGTTGACGTCCCGTTGGTCGGCGATTTTCACTATAACGGTCATACCCTACTCAAAGAGTATCCTGACTGCGCCCAAGCCTTATCGAAGTACCGTATTAATCCTGGTAACGTAGGGCGCGGCGCCAAAAAAGATATCCAGTTTTCACAAATGATTGAGGCTGCAATACGCTTTGATAAGCCCATTCGTATTGGCGTTAACTGGGGAAGTCTCGATCCAGATTTACTCGCTGAGTTGATGGATCAAAACGCTGCGCTAGCAACCCCTAAAGAGGCCAGAGAAGTGATGGTAGAAGCTTTGATTCAGTCGGCCTTGCAATCGGCCCAAAAAGCCGTAGAGATCGGTATGCCAGCCCAGCAAATCATCCTCTCTTGTAAGGTTAGTGCCGTGCAGGATTTAATTGCCGTTTATCGTGACTTAGCTCGGCGTTGTGATTATCCATTACATTTGGGTCTGACCGAGGCTGGAATTGGAAGTAAGGGGATTGTTGGCTCGACTGCAGCGCTGAGTATTTTGTTGCAAGAGGGCATTGGTGATACGATCCGAATCTCTTTAACTCCGGAGCCTGGCGCACCGCGAGAAAATGAAGTGATTGTGGCCCAAGAAATTTTACAGACGATGGACCTGCGGCACTTCACCCCAATGGTGATTGCCTGCCCTGGTTGTGGTCGGACAACTAGCACAGTTTTTCAGCAACTGGCCTCGCAGATTCAGTCGTATTTACGGCATCAAATGCCTCTTTGGAAGAAGGATTATCCGGGAGTTGAATCGATGCATGTCGCTGTCATGGGATGCATTGTGAATGGCCCTGGGGAGAGTAAGCATGCGAATATTGGCATTAGCCTACCAGGCACTGGCGAGTCACCGGCTGCGCCAGTATTCATTGATGGACAAAAGGTAAAAACCTTACGGGGTGATCACATAGCGCAAGAGTTTGAACAGATAGTTGCAGATTACGTGCACGCGCATTACTCTGCGGCTTCGTCTACTGAAGCATAATTTTTTGGTATGTCAGGCCCAACTATGAACCAATCCCAAACAAGTTCGCAAGGCGTAAGCCCTAGCAAAGCGAAAGTCCAGAAAATTGCTGGTGTGAAGGGGATGAATGATTTATTACCCGTGGACGCGCCAGCCTGGGAGTTTTTGGAAAAAACAGTCATGAGCTTAGCCAAGACATATGGCTATCAAAATATTCGGACTCCAATTCTTGAGCGGACGGACGTTTTTCAGCGTGGCATTGGTGAAGTGACTGACATTGTTGAAAAAGAAATGTATTCATTTGAAGACCGCTTGAATGGTGAGCAGTTAACGCTGCGTCCGGAGGGTACTGCTGCAGTTGTGCGGGCAGTGATTGAGCAAAACATGTTGTATGACGGCCCGAAGCGGTTATTTTATACGGGGCCGATGTTTCGTCATGAGCGTCCCCAGCGCGGGCGTTATCGACAATTTCATCAATTTGGTATAGAAGCATTAGGCTTTGCAGGGCCTGATATTGACGCTGAAATTATTTTGATGTGTCAACGATTATGGGATGACTTAGGCATTACGGGCTTACGTTTAGAAATTAACTCTTTAGGCAACGCTACCGAGCGGGCTGAGCATCGCCTAGCTTTAGTCAAGTACTTTGAAGGACACCATGAGCAGTTAGACGAGGATTCTAAAAGACGTTTACAGAGTAATCCACTCCGCATTTTAGATACCAAAAACCCCCAGATGCAAACTTTGGTTGAAAATGCACCGCAATTAGGAACTTTTTTAGGGCCTGAGTCTTTACAGCATTTTGAGGTATTACAAAGCTTGCTAAAAGCGAATAATGTGTACTTTAAAATCAATCCCCGGTTAGTGCGTGGTTTAGATTATTACAATTTGACCGTATTTGAATGGATCACTGATCAGTTAGGTTCACAAAGCACAGTTGCTGGAGGAGGGCGTTACGATCCCTTGATTGAGAAGATGGGTGGTAAATCTGCACCTGCTTGTGGATGGGCAATGGGGATGGAACGAATCTTGGAGTTAATGAAAGAGCAGGGGTTAATTGAGAAAGAAGTTCCGAGTTGTGATGTATATTGGTTGCACACTGGTGGTCAAGCTTTAATCCCGAGTCTCATATATGCTGAGCGGCTACGGTCGGCGGGAATTGATGTGATCGTGCATGCGGCTTCAGATGGTAATTCAAGCAGTTTAAAGTCTCAAATGAAGAAGGCCGATTTAAGCGGTGCGATGTATGCTGTAATTATTGGAGAAGATGAATTAAGAACTGCAGAGGCGATGGTGAAGGATTTACGATCATCAGGTACTCAACAACTTGTCCCCCTAGATGGCTTATTAGATTATGTAATTGATTTGATGGTCAATCATTCGGATTAAATATTTGACCTTTAGATTTTTTATGAAGAGATATACATGCGCTTAGACCTTGAAGAACAAGAACAGTTAGCCAACTTAAAGGCTTTTTGGATGAATTATGGGCGATGGCTTTTGCTCGGATTAGCCGTGGTGCTTTTACTTTATGGCGGATACTGGTTGTATGAAAGACAGCAAGTCCAAAAATCTTTGGAAGCGTCTAAGATCTATAGTGAGATGGTCATTGATTTGAGTCAAAACGACTTGCCCAAGGCCATTCAAAAGACGGAGTTATTACAACAACAATTTACTGCTACACCGTATGCTGCGATGGCTAGTTTAGCGACTGCCAATTTGGCCTATTTAGCCAGTAATACAAAAGAATCGCTTGCGCAATTAGAGTGGGTTGAGGGCAAGGCTAAGAGCGAGAGTTTTCAGGTGATTGCGCGCTTGCGAATGGTCGCAATGTTGATTGATCAAAAGGATGAAAAATCCTTTGCAAAAGCCAATGACCTCCTCAATAAAAAGCCCGTAGTTGGTTTTGAAGCCTTACAGTTAGAACGGCGTGGTGATTGGTTTTATGTTCAGGATAAAAATCCTGAGGCCAAAAAACAATACATCCAAGCCTGGGATGTCATGGCCTTACAACGTGCTAAGCAAGCAGGCTTAAAAGAAGTGGATCCGATGATGAAAGATTTAGAACGTCGCAACCCTACTGAAAATCAGCGCTTATTGAAGGCGAAGATAGATAGCTTAGGTGGTTTTGAATGATTTTGAGCACTTTTTCAGTTCCGCGTTTGCAGTCAATCTCTTGGCTGAGCACTGGGCTTTTAATGTTTCTTGCTGTGATATGTATTAGTGGCTGCAGTGGCTCAAAGCGAAGATTAGCTGCAGAATTAAAACCCATTAGTTCGCCGATGAATATAGAACGAGTTTGGTCGGTCAGTGTAGGCAAGTCAACGCCATTAACTTTTCAGCCCATACTCAATGGCGATGATATTTATACAGCCTCGGTTGATGGGGAGATTTATCGTATTGATGCCATGACTGGAAGAGTGGTGTGGCGGGTATCGATTGGCACGAATATTTACTCGGGGGTTGGCACCGATGGTCGCGTTTTAGTCGTAGCCAATAATAAGGGGCGTGTGTTTGCCTTCAACGCTCAGTCAGGCGCGGCTTTATGGAATACATCAGTTGACACAGAAGTCTTAACGGAGCCGCTGGTTGCTGGCTCAACGATAGTGATTCGTTCGATCAATAATCGGATGGTTGC
This sequence comes from Betaproteobacteria bacterium, assembly GCA_009927445.1. Taxonomy (GTDB): domain Bacteria; phylum Pseudomonadota; class Gammaproteobacteria; order Burkholderiales; family Burkholderiaceae; genus Polynucleobacter. The sequence goes on along the minus strand of RFMZ01000112.1, from coordinate 10,320 downwards.
ACTGGATACTGCAACAGGTAAGCGTCGATGGGTTAATCAGCTTGCTCAATCCGCACTGAACTTAAGAACGAGTTATAGCATGTTGCCAATTAATAATGAGGTTCTTTTAACAGGGGTCTCAGGCGGCCGTTTTGGAGTTTTTAATTTAGCAAATGGTAATGTGATTTGGGAGAGCTTGCTGGCTCCTCCTAAGGGGGTTTCGGAGATAGAGCGTTTGAGTGACATCACATCGAGGCCTAGTTTACTAGCGAATTGGATGTGTACAGTTTCTTATCAGGGAAAAATTGGTTGTGGTGATATCAAAGTAGCCGCGATGTTATGGACTAAAGATTTTTCTAGTTACTACGGTGTTTCTCAATTAGGACAAAAAGTGTTCGCAGTTAACGAGAAGTCACATATTGTTGCCTTTGATAGTCAAAAAGGTGACGAATTATGGCGTAACGAGTTATTGATGTGGCGTGATATCGGTGAGCCTTTAGCTACTGGCAAAGTAGTTATTGCTGGCGATGGTCAAGGTTATGTGCATTTATTCAGTCAGGACAATGGCAGTTTACTTGGCCGAGTCCGCGTCGATAGTTCGCCAGTCAATGCGCAGCCCATTGCCATTAATGGCTTAATGATTTTTCAGTCCAAGGCCGGAACCTTAGCTGCGTATCGGATCCAATGAAGCCAGTCATTGCGATTGTGGGTCGCCCCAATGTTGGCAAGTCGACATTATTTAATCGTTTAACTCGGTCACGTGATGCCATAGTAGCTGATTTTTCTGGTTTAACCAGAGATCGGCATTACGGCAATGGTCGGCTTGGAGATCGAGAATTTATATGCATCGACACGGGTGGTTTTGAGCCGGTAGCCAAGACAGGAATTTTAGCGGAGATGGCCAAACAGACAAAGCAAGCTGTTGTGGAAGCGGATATTGTGATTTTTCTAGTAGATGGCAGGCTTGGCTTAGCTCCTCAAGACCGGGTAATTGCTGACTTTTTAAGAAAGACTGGTCGACGGGTTATTTTGGCAGTGAATAAGTCGGAGGGAATGACTAGTTCAGTCGTGGGAGCAGATTTTTATGAGTTAGGCTTAGGCGAGCCAAATGCGATTTCATCGGCGCATGGGGACGGTGTTCGTGCGATGTTAGATGAAGCTTTAGACGCCTTGGGCATTCCAGAACCCGATGAAGAAGTCGACAATCCTGATCGTTCGACTAGAATTGCTGTAGTTGGTAGGCCAAATGTGGGTAAATCAACGTTGATCAATACCCTACTTGGTGAGGAAAGAGTGATTGCCTTTGACTTGCCGGGTACGACTCGAGATGCGATTGCGATTCCATTTAGTCGAGGCAACAAGCCTTATACCCTCATAGATACAGCGGGACTTCGAAAGCGTGGCAAGATTTTTGAAGCCATCGAAAAATTTTCGGTGGTCAAGACTTTGCAAGCGATTGCAGACTGTCACGTTGTTATTTTGATGTTAGATGCCCAGCAAGATATTTCTGAGCAAGACGCGCACATTGCTGGATTTATTGTTGAGGCTGGCAGGGCTTTAGTTGTAGCGGTTAACAAGTGGGACGGTTTAGATGCGTATCAAAAAGAGACCTCACGAAATGATATTGCCAGAAAATTACGATTTTTAGACTTTGCTAATGTGCATACGATTTCAGCGATCAAAGGTTTTGGCTTAACGGAGTTATTTAAGGACGTTGATTTAGCATATGCTGCTGCCATGACGAAGATGCCTACGCCAAAGCTCTCACGCATACTGGAGGAATCAGTGGAGTTTCAGCAACCCAAGCGGGTTGGACGATTTCGGCCAAAACTGCGTTATGCGCATCAGGGTGGCTCAAACCCCCCGATTGTGATTATTCATGGTAATGGTTTAGATGGTGTGACGGCGAGTTATCGGCGTTATTTAGAGGGCAGGTTTCGTGAGGCCTTTCATTTAAGAGGAACACCATTAAGAATTGAGTTCCGGTCTACTAAAAACCCCTTCCTAGAATCAGGTAAGTCGCACTAAAAAGTTAGGAATTGATATATATTATGGGGTGAGAGTAGGTGCCAAGGATCAGGTAATTAGAAATAACGAAGAAAATTAGAATTAACGAAGAACGAATGAAGAAAGATTTGCATAAGAGCTGAGGAAAAGTTAAAAAAGAGTTGCAAGCTTGGTAAAAAGATTCCAAAATTTTCCAAAGAATGCGTTTTTCTCGACAGCGACTAAGATTGATCGATGAATTTAATTTGTTTTTATTGAGGTTATTGTTTTACATAGATAAATTAAGTATATTAATGAATCTAGTCGTCATAGGCTTCAGCAGTAATGTGTCAGCAGTATTGTGTCAGTAGTAATGAGTAAATAGCAATAAGTGAATAGCAATAAGTCGGCAGTAATCAATATTGATAGTAATTCCACGAAGTATTTGGAATTGAACTAGTGACATTTGGGTGAGGATTTTTGTAGTTGTAATCTAGTAATGTCAGTATCAAGGTTGTACAGATCCAAGTTGTAAAAAATAAAATTTAGGAAGTTGTAGTTCCACAAAAAAACAAAAAAGGGTAATATGAACAGCAACAAAGGACAGCTTTTGCAAGATCCGTTTCTCAACGCACTCCGCAAAGAGCATATTCCCGTATCGATCTATCTAGTTAATGGCATCAAACTGCAAGGCAATATTGACTCATTTGATCAGTACGTCGTTTTATTACGCAATACAGTTACGCAGATGGTATATAAGCATGCGATTTCAACGATTGTGCCTGCTAAGGCGGTAACTTTCCGAACTGACGAGGATCCGACAAGTTAGTACCAATTCCAAGGTTGACCCAGTTCGAGCCGTTTTAATCGGCATCGATTTTGGTCAACCAAACTTCCTTGAGAGCATGTCAGAGCTCCATTTGCTCACGCAGGCCGCTGGCTCGTTTCCAGTTAGACAAATTCTCACAAAGCGTCTTAAACCAGATCCTAAATTATTTATTGGTAGTGGCAAGGTTGAGGAAATCCGAGCGATTATGTTGCAAGAGGAAGTGCAGATTGCCATTTTCAACAATGCCTTAAGTCCGGCGCAGCAGAGAAATTTAGAGCGCTCACTTGAGCGACACGTGATTGATCGAACTAGTTTGATTTTAGATATTTTTGCGCAACGTGCTAAAAGTCATATTGGTCAAGTACAAGTAGAACTTGCGAATGTTCGCTATCGACTATCCCGGTTGGTTCGAGCTTGGAGTCATTTAGAGCGTCAAAAAGGTGGTATTGGTCTACGTGGTGGTCCGGGTGAGACACAAATGGAGTTAGACCGGCGAATGTTAGAAAATCGCGCCAAGCGATTGGGTTCAGACCTAGGTAAATTACAAAAACAACAAGCTACGCAACGCCGTCATCGAGCCAAACGGGCTGTATTTTCTATCTCGATCGTAGGCTATACCAACGCTGGTAAGTCCACTTTGTTTAATGCTCTAACCAAAGCGGGGACCTACGCCGCTGATCAGTTATTTGCAACGTTGGATACCACCACTAGACGGCTTTATTTGCCGGAATTCGGAAATGCCGTGATTTCGGACACGGTTGGTTTTATCCGTGAATTACCCCATCAATTAGTTGAAGCATTTCGAGCGACTCTAGATGAGACAGTTCATGCTGATTTGTTATTACATGTTGTGGACGCCGCTAGCCTAGTTCGTGAAGAACAAATCGATGAAGTGAATAAGGTTTTAGCTGAAATTGGCGCTCAAAACATACCTGTTATCCTTGTCATGAATAAAATAGACCAATTACCAGAATACGTTGGTCGTGGCCCTGAACTGCGTTATGAGAAGGATGGTAAGATTTCAAAAGTCTATTTGTCTGCGCGTTCGGGCGAGGGACTTGAATTATTAAGAGGGGTTCTTGCCACAATTGCTCAAGAGACTGATAAAATCAGACATTAGAGAATTTCGAAGTTACGCCAGCCGAGGTGGGTGAGCAGGTTGATGTGTTGGCTGATCGCCCGGTGAGCGCTGACTTCTTATTGAGTTTTAACGACGCACGTTTGGGTTATTTACCGAGAGATATTTAAATTGATAGTTTCAGTGACACAAAAGCTTTTAGCGCCTCCTCGTTTGTGGTTTAAGCGATTGATTAATCTTTTTTTATGGCAAGTCCACGCTTGGGTTAGCTATCCTGTTTTGGCGCAGGAAAATGATCCATCCAAAGACGGTGTGAAGCCGACTGGAGATGCCGATAGTAACTCCGCAACAGGGTCTTCTAAACCAACGAATTCCTCGAATCCGAAGGATGGACCACCCGACTTAGATGTGCTTTGGAATGACTTTAATCGTCGATTAGGAAGCATGTTTGGTGGTAAAGGAAAGACTCCAAGTCAAAATGGCGATCGCCCAACCAATTCAGATTCCAACCCGGCTGGCTCTAATGAGCCACCGCCAAGAGATCCACCGAGATTTCCATCTGGTGGACAAACTTCCAAACCAGGTAAAAACTTTGGAGAGATGGCCCAAGATTGGATGAAAAAGAATATGAATAATTCGGGTGGTTCAGGAAATTCAGGTGGGTCTAGTGGAAATAAAGATCTATTCCAATTACCAAAGATTGGTTTAGGATTAGTGCTTTTAGTGGTGGTGGTGGTTTGGACCTTGAGCGGTATTTTTATTGTTCAAGAGGGTCAAGCGGGAGTTGTTTTACAGTTTGGAAAATATAAATACACAACCCGTCCTGGTATTAATTGGCGACTACCATCCCCGATTCAGGCGCATGAGATTGTGAATGTTTCGAATGTGCGTTCGGTTGAGATTGGAAGATCTTTCGTGATTCAGGCAACGAACTTAAGAGATTCGTCTATGTTGACCGAAGATGAAAATATTATTGATGTGAAATTTTCAGTGCAGTATCGATTAAAAGAGCCAACCGATTATATTTTTAAAAATCGTGATCCGGATGGGGCGGTGGTTCAAGCTGCTGAGACTTCTATTCGTGAAATTGTCGGAAAAAGTAAGATGGACGATGTCTTGTACGTTGGCCGTGAGAGGATTGGCATTGAGTTGGCCGCCGCGATTCAAGGAATCTTGGATAGTTACAAGTCTGGAGTATTTATTACGAGTGTGAACGTTCAAAACGTTCAACCACCAGAACAAGTTCAGGCCTCTTTTGATGATGCGGTGAAGGCTGGTCAAGACCAAGAGCGCCAAAAAAATGAAGGTCAGGCCTATGCCAACGATATTATTCCGAGGGCAAAAGGTGCTGCTGGGCGTTTGTTAGAAGAGGCTCAAGGTTATCGTTCAAAGGTTATTGCGACTGCAGAAGGAGATGCCTCCCGGTTCAAGCAAATATATGTCGAATATGCCAAAGCCCAGCAAGTAACTCGCGACCGGATGTATATCGATGTGATGCAGCAAATTTATAGTAATGTTACCAAGGTCATGGTGGACTCAAAGGCCGGTAATCAATTACTGTATTTACCGTTAGATAAATTAATTCAGCAAACTACTGGGCCGCAGGATGCAAGTGCTGGATCGGGCGCTAACTATACAGCACCGTCGGCAAACTCAGCAGTGCAGCCGCCCAGTGGGTCAGTAACTGTGCCGTTAAATCCATCGTCTAATCCGAATGCTCAACCTTCGGACAAGAGAGAGACTTTCAGAAGTCGTGAGAGAGACATTCGTTAAGAGAACATATGAACCAACGCTTAGTACCTATCCTTGCAGGTCTTTTAGTACTTTTTTATTTAGCTACCTCGACTCTTTTTATAGTTGACCAGCGTAAATTTGCCGTGGTATTCTCATTTGGCGAGATCAAACGGGTGATTGAAGAGCCTGGATTAAATATTAAATTACCCTCACCAATTCAAAATGTGCAATTTTTTGATCGTCGGATTATGACGATTGATAATCCTGAGGCTGAGCGTTTCATTACCTCTGAGAAGAAGAATCTATTAGTTGACTCCTTTGTCAAATGGCGAATCGTCGATCCAAGAAAATTCTTTATTAGCTTTAAAGGCGATGAAAGGCTCGCCCAGGACCGCTTGTCGCAGTTAGTCAAGTCAGCACTGAATGAGGAATTTACGAAGCGGACTGTGCGGGAGTTAATCTCTGAGCAGCGCGAGCAGGTGATGCAGGGTATTAAAAAGAAAGTCGCTGATGATACCTCGGATATTGGTATTGAGATTGTTGATGTCCGATTAAAGCGCGTTGATTTATTGGCTGAAATTAGTGATTCCGTTTATCGACGAATGGAAGCTGAAAGAAAGCGTGTGGCGAATGAATTACGTTCTACGGGGGCTGCAGAGTCTGAGAAAATTCGGGCGGATGCTGAGCGACAAAGAGATGTGATTTTAGCTGGGGCATATCGAGAAGCACAGATCATCAAGGGCGAGGGTGATGCTAAGGCGAACGCTATTTACAATGAGGCCTTTAGTCGTGATGTCCAGTTTGCTCAGTTCTATCGAAGCCTAGAAGCTTACAAAGCCTCATTCAAGGATAAGAAAGATATCATGGTAATAGATCCTAGCAGTGACTTTTTGAAGTATTTAAAAAAGAATAAATAACTAGAACAAGCGCTTGGATTCATGACAAATCGATGGTTACTTCCTGAAAACCTAGCTGATATTTTGCCTACGCAGGCATTACAGGTAGAAGAATTAAGAAGAGTTATTTTAGATTTATTTCAATCCTTTGGTTATCAATTAGTAATTCCACCGATGCTGGAGTATGTTGAGTCTTTATTGACGGCAGCCGGAAGTGACATGTCGCTGCAGATTTTTAAATTAGTAGATCAATTATCTGGAAGGACATTAGGTATTCGTTCTGACATGACAACCCAAGTTGCGAGGATTGATGCGCATATTTTGAATCTTCAGGATATTTCTCGGTTGTGTTACGCCGGTACGACTCTTCAGACACGGGTTGTACCTGGAATATTTTCACGTGAACAGTTGCAATTAGGCGCAGAGATTTATGGTTTTGCTGGAATAGAGGCAGATATTGAAATAGGCCGGCTCATGTTGGATACCCTCTATTTAGCACAAGTTGGCTCTGTGACGCTGGACATGAGTCATGCGGCCTTACTCAGAGATGTGATTGCAGAGATTCCTCTGAGTTCAAGTCAGTCTTCGGAGTTGTATGCGGCATTACAGGCTAAAGATCGAAGTAGTCTAGAGCAATTAACTGCAAATTGGCAGGGTGCCAAGCAGGAGTTAATATTGTCATTATTGGATTTATCTGGTGATGCTCCGTTTGTTTTAGAACGTGCTCGTCAAGTATTGCCAAATACTCAGGTGACCCAGCAAGTCTTGGGGGACTTAGAAACACTCTATCTTGCCCTACGACAATACTCTAATCAAACGCAATTTAATATTGACTTAGCTGACTTAGCTGGTTACCAGTATCATACTGGGGTTATGAGTGCAGCCTATATTGCTGGCTGCCCGGTTGCTATTGCCAGAGGGGGCAGATACGATGAAGTGGGTAGTGCTTTTGGAAGATCAAGACCTGCAACAGGTTTTTCTTTAGACATATTACCTTTGGCGAATCTCTCACAAAGGCCAATAATTACTAATGTTATATTAGCCCCTTGTAGTAATGATCCAGAATTACTTCAAAAGATGAGTGAGTTACGTCAGTCTGGGCAAGTAGTGATTCAGTTACTACCCGGGGAGAGTGAAAAAAAACAGCGAACTGGCGTAATTGGGCAATTAGATAAACAGGCTGGTATCTGGCAGGTCCATTTGTCATCATGAACGAGAGATTGTAGGTATTGATATGAAGCAGCTTAATTTAGGTCGTAATGTTGTCGTAATTGGAACGCAGTGGGGTGATGAGGGCAAGGGCAAAGTTGTTGATTGGTTAACTGACCATGCCCAAGGCGTTGTTCGATTTCAAGGAGGTCACAATGCTGGCCATACTTTAATTATTGGCGGAAAAAAAACGATCTTGCGTTTAATTCCTTCGGGGATAATGCATCCTCGGGTTGTTTGCTATATTGGTAATGGCGTTGTTTTATCTCCAGAGGCCTTATTTAAAGAGATTGGTGAATTAGAGCAAGCTGGTTTAGAAGTGTGTTCGCGCTTAAAGGTTTCCGAGGCTGCTACATTGATACTGCCTTACCATGTGGCGATTGATCAAGCTCGGGAGACAAAGCGTGGCTTAGCCAAAATTGGTACAACAGGGCGAGGTATTGGTCCCGCTTATGAAGATAAAGTTGCCAGAAGAGCCTTACGTGTCCAAGATTTATTCTTTCCGGATTTGTTTGCTGAAAAGTTAAAAGAAAACTTGGAGTTTCATAACTTTTGTTTAACGCAGTATTACAAAGTCGACGCCGTTGATTTTCAGCAGGTATTTGAGCAAGCCATGTCATTTGCTGAGCGTTTAAAGCCCATGGTTGTGGATGTTTCTAGTGCTTTGTATGCCGCGCAAAGTGCTGGTAAGAATTTATTATTTGAAGGCGCTCAGGGGACTCTCTTAGATATTGATCATGGGACATACCCTTACGTTACTTCTAGTAATTGTGTGGCGGGTAATGCCGCTGCAGGCTCTGGTGTTGGACCGGGCAGCTTGCGATATATTTTAGGGATTACCAAAGCTTACTGTACGCGGGTTGGGGCTGGACCATTTCCGAGTGAATTGTATGATTTTGATAATCCTCAAAAACAAGATGCGGTGGGGATTCGTTTGGCTGAGGTTGGTAAAGAGTTTGGTTCAGTGACAGGCAGGCCGAGAAGAACGGGCTGGCTAGATGCTGCTGCGCTGAAGCGATCGATTCAGATTAATGGCGTTAGTGGCTTGTGTATTACTAAATTAGATGTATTAGATGGCTTAGAGCAAATTGGTTTGTGTGTGTCGTATCGATTAGACGGACAAGTATTAGATGTTCTACCTAGAGGTGCTGATGCGGTGAGTCGGTGTGAGCCAATATATGAGTATTTTCCGGGATGGACGCAAAGCACAGTAGGGATTACGGATTGGAATAAGTTGCCGATTCACGCTCAGCAATATTTAAAAAGAGTTGAGTCATTAGCTCAAACACCGATTGCGATGATTTCTACTGGACCCGATCGAGAAGAGACGATCTTATTGCAGCATCCATTTGATTAAACCAGAGGGTTTTAGCTAATGAAACTTTTTTTTAAGTCATTATTGTATTTAGCATGTACTTGCCTGTTGTCAGCTTGCGCTGTTGGGATGGTTGTTGGGGCAGTTGGCTCGGTGATTGGTACGGGTGTTGATATTGTTACCGGAACTGTTGGTACAGTGATTGATGTTGTCACCCCGAGTTCGAAGTAAATATCCTGCTATTGGGTTTGTTCGGTTAATTATCCGAATAAATGACGAGATGATGAGATTAAGACCTTAGTAAGAATTCACTAAAACTTACCTCAGGCTTCGATGATGATTTTGTAAGATAACTCGTAATATTTAAAAAATTACTCGTAAAGTAGTAAAAATCAATCCAGGAGCGTTTATGCAAGAAAATTTAATCTTGATGGAAAAACATGGACGTGTAAGGCTTCTCCAAATCAATCGTCCCCAGGCTATGAATGCCTTATCACCAGAATTGATGTTGCAACTAGCAAAGTTACTGGAGGAGTTTGAGACGGATCCTGAAGTAGGCGCTGTAGTGCTTACCGGTAACGAAAAGGCTTTTGCGGCAGGAGCAGATATCAAGGCGATGAAAGACTGGAGTTACATGGATGTCTATCAAGCAGATTTTGTAACGAGTACATGGGAGCGGATCTCTACTTTTAGAAAGCCGGTGATTGCTGCTGTTGCTGGTTTTGCCTTAGGTGGGGGGTGTGAGTTAGCAATGATGTGTGATTTTATTTTAGCCGCTGAAAATGCCAAATTTGGACAACCCGAAATTACTATTGGGACTATTCCTGGCGCAGGTGGTACGCAGCGTTTGGCAAGATTTGTTGGAAAGTCAAAGGCGATGGAGATGGTCTTAACTGGTCGCATGATGATGGCTGCAGAAGCCGAGCGGTGTGGCTTAGTGAGTAGAGTATTGCCGATTGCTGAATTATTGCCTGAGGCCTTACAGGTTGCTCAGAAGATGACTGAATTATCCAGTCCGATTTTAATGATGGCCAAAGAGTCGGTAAACCGATCGTTTGAAGTTTCATTAGAAGAGGGTATTCGATTTGAGCGGCGCCTTTTTCACTCCAGTTTTGCTACAGAGGATCAAAAAGAGGGCATGTCCGCATTTGTAGAAAAGCGTAAGCCTACGTTTAAGAATCGTTAGTCTGAACAATGGGTATCTATAGCGAGTAGATCAATCTAGTTGTGGATTTTGAATGGCGACTTATTCATCAAAAGAGGCTTTTAAATAGGTATTTGAGGATACTGTTGG
>RFMZ01000098.1 GCA_009927445.1 Betaproteobacteria bacterium | reverse complement strand
ATTTGGGATTGGCAAGTGCAGGCTGAGACTGATTCAATGATTAATACGCCACCGACATTTAATATTTATTTTGCTGGTCAAGTTTTTGAGTGGATCAAACAGCAAGGTGGAGTTGCGGCAATAGAGTTAATCAATCAAAAAAAATCGCAGCTTTTATATGATTTATTAGATAAAAGTTCTTTGTATGATGCCCGGGTAGATCGTCGATATCGCTCGCGGATGAATGTCACTTTTTATCTCCAAGATGAGTCTTTACAAGAGCGTTTTTTAGCTGAGTCCCAGGCTGCTGGTTTATTAGGGTTAAAGGGGCATAAAAGTGCAGGCGGCTTAAGGGCAAGTATTTACAATGCGATGCCGCTTGCGGGCGTAGAGCAGTTAGTCGCTTTTATGGAAGAATTCGAAAGGCGTGCTGCATGACAAAAGATAATCAGGAAAAGCAGCGTCAAGAAGAACTGCGTCAAGAAGAACTGCGTTTGGCCCCATTACGAATCAAGATTGATGAAGTAGATCGGCAATTAATCGAGTTATTAAGTCGGCGGGCAGGTCTTGCTCTTGAGGTTGGTCATGTTAAGCAGGACTTTGGATCGGCGGTATTTCGGCCAGAACGTGAGCGGCAGATTTTAGAAAAGATTGCTCAAATCAATCCCGGACCTCTCAAGAATCATGGCTTACAAGCAATTTGGTTAGAAATCATGTCTGCCTGTAGAGCCATCGAAGAGCAGCTTACAGTCGCTTATTTAGGTCCTGCTGGAACTTTTTCTGAAGATGCCACTTTACAATTTTTTGGTCATTCGATTGAACTGATGGACTGTCATAGTTTGGATGATGTTTTTCGATCGGTGCAGGCGGGGCGGGCTACTTATGGAGTGGTGCCGATTGAGAACTCTTCAGAGGGGGCGATATCCAGAACCTTAGATTTATTGTTAGATACCAATTTGATTATTAGTGGGGAGATTTCTATTCCGATTGAGCATGCGCTCTTATCCGTTTCGACAGATTTATCGCAAGTCAAGCAGGTTCTTGCTCATGCGCAAGCGTTAGCCCAATGTCAGGAGTGGTTAAACGTTCATGCGCCGCATTTGCAAAGGCAGGCAGTTAGTAGTAATGCGCAGGCTGCTAAATTAGCCTCAGTCGATCCTGAGTTGGCAGCGATTGCTAGTTTAGGCGCTGCTAAGCATTATGGCTTACAAGTTGTGCATGCTGCAATTCAAGATGATGTGCACAATCGTACACGATTCGTGGTGATTGGCCAGCACGCTTGTGCGCCGAGTGGACATGACCAGACCTCCTTGATTTTATCGGTGGCTAATGAGCCTGGTGCTGTATATCAATTACTCGCGCCACTTGCTAAATATGGTGTTTCGATGACGCGGCTTGAATCTAGACCAGCTCGCAGGGGCACTTGGGAGTATCACTTTTATATTGATATTGAGGGTCACCAGTCAGAAGTACATATTGCCAGTGCCTTACAAGAATTAAGGAGTATGGCGGCTTTTTATAAATGCGTTGGGTCTTATCCAAAGAGTAAGATTTAGAATTCATGGAAGAGGTTTTATGACGAACCAAAGTAAGACTCCAGCTATTGGCTTAGATCAAGTCAAGGCAATAGCACCATACGTTGGAGGTCGACCAATCAGTGCAGTTGCTCGGGAATTTGGTTTAGTGGAGGACCGGATTATTAAGCTCGCCTCTAATGAGAATCCTTTGGGCATTCCGGAGTCTGCAAAGCGGGCGATGGCTGATGCGATAGCTGATCTAGGCCGCTACCCTGACTCAAATGGCTTTGAATTAAAAGCAGCGATTAGTCGAAAAATCCATGTGCCAAGTGATTGGTTAACTTTGGGTAATGGTAGTAACGATATTTTAGAGTTAACTACTCGGGCAGTTGCGCAGGGTGGTGACGAGGTTATTTTTTCGAAGCATGCTTTTGCCGTATATCCTTTAGCAACCCAAGCTGTTGGCGCTAAAGCCGTTGAGATTAATGCTAAGCCAACAGATCTTGGGCATGATTTAATGGTATGTTAGCTGCCATTACGTCAAAGACGAAATTAATTTTTGTAGCCAACCCGAATAATCCAACGGGTAGTTTTTTAACTGGCAAAGAAATTGCTGATTTTTTAGGAGCAGTTCCCCAGCATATAGTCGTTGTTTTAGACGAAGCTTATAACGAATACTTACCAGCTGAGCAGCAGTATGATGCGATTGCGATGGTTCGCCAGTATCCTCATTTACTCGTTTCTAGAAGCTTTTCTAAAGCCTATGGTTTGGCAGGTCTTCGGCTTGGCTATAGTGTGGCACAGCCAGAGCTAACTGATTTACTAAACCGAATTCGGCAACCCTTTAATGTCAACACATTAGCGCAGGCTGCTGCCATTGCAGCGCTGTTTGATCAGGAATTTTTAGATCAAGGAGCCACTTTGAATCGGCAGGGGTATCAGCAATTAACCACAGCCTTTACCCAGATGGGGCTGCACTATTTGCCATCCTCTGGCAACTTTATCTTGGTGCAAGTTGGCGCAGATGATGGAGCTGGAGCCAGAGTCAATTTAGCCTTATTAAAGCAAGGGGTGATTGTTCGGCCTGTGGCTAATTATGGCTTACCAAAATGGTTGCGGGTTTCCATTGGATTACCTGCAGAAAACGCGGCATTTTTAAGTGCTCTTGAAAAATCTTTAGCGCCACTTCATCCGCATGCGTAATGCCATGTAAA
>RFMZ01000155.1 GCA_009927445.1 Betaproteobacteria bacterium | reverse complement strand
CCCCGCCACTATTGCTAATAGCAGGGCCGTGCCTACAAACTCACTGATGTAACTTCTCACGCTTTTGTATGTATTTCTTTTAGGCTCATTGAATCTAACTTATCTAGTGGCATAGATGCCAAGATATCAATACGCTTTTTCAAACCATTCATCACACTTACAAAAGCCGCTTTCTTCTCCAGGTCTGAACCTTCAACCTGTGATGGGTCAGGAAAGCCCCAATGCGCTGTCGCTGGGTTGCCTGGCCAAACTGGACACACTTCACCGGCGGCGTTATCACATACCGTCACAATGAAGTCCATCTTAGGGGCATTAGCTTCTCCAAATACATCCCAGCTTTTAGACTTTAATTTGGTGGAATCCATGCCCATTTCAATAGCTAGATCTTGAGCGATAGGATTCACAGTTGTGCCAGGGGTAGAGCCCGCTGAATAACCTACAAATAATCCACTGGGATGGGTAGAAGCAAGCGCCTCACCCAGAATAGAACGAGCAGAATTATGTGTACAGAGAAAGAGGATGTTGTATTGCTTCATTTGACTTTGGCTTTCTTCAAAGGTTTAACGGGAGTACAGGATTTACCGCCACAGCAGTTATCTAATAAAAATTCACTCAGCTTTTGAACTTGCTCGGCATTAGGTCTATAGATGAGATTACGACTTTGACGCTCTACCAATAAAAGCTCGGCATCTACTAAATCTTTTAGGTGAAAGCTGAGGGTGGCATTCGGGATGCCAAGTTTTTCAATAATTTGACTTGGAGTTAGCCCAAGATCGCCACGCTGAACAATGAGGCGAAACACATTAAGGCGTGTTTCCTGCCCTAGAGCGAGAAAAGCAGAGATGGCGTTATCATTATTCATATTTCCAATTATATAGAAATATATGACACTTTTATGAAATCTCGTTTCTAATAGACTCTCTTAGCAATTTCACCCCTTAAATTAGTATTCATCTATGACCGACCTGCCTAATATCGATAAAGCACTATTTCATAAGCCCAGTCTTGATGAATTAACTATCAACTCTATCGATAGTCATCCTCCTAAGATATTGCTGTTGTATGGCTCACTGAGAGAGCGTTCCTTTAGTCGCCTTTTAGCAGAAGAAGCTGAACGAATCTTAAAAGCAATGGGTTGTGTAACACGATTTTTTAATCCAAAGGGATTGCCACAAGTTGATGATGCCCCTGAAACACACCCCAAGGTAGCGGAACTAAGAGAACTTGTAGAGTGGTCAGAAGGCATGGTTTGGAGTAGCCCTGAGCGCCATGGCGCAATGACAGGGCTGATGAAATCACAAATTGATTGGATACCTCTTAGCATCGGCGCTGTAAGGCCCTCTCAAGGCAAGACTCTAGCGTTATTACAAGTGAGCGGTGGTTCACAATCTTTTAATGCGGTGAATCAAATGAGAATTTTAGGTAGATGGATGAGGATGATCACCATTCCCAATCAATCATCTGTACCGAAAGCATTCCTAGAGTTTGATGACAACAATCGCATGAAACCATCAGCAAACTACGATCGTGTAGTTGATGTGATGGAAGAGCTTGTTAAGTTCACCTTATTAACTAGATCAGTTTCAGGCTATTTGACTGATCGTTACAGTGAGCGAAAAGAGTCGGCTGAGGAATTATCAAAGCGGGTTAATCAAAGAGCTATTTGATCATTTGTCCTTTAAAAGGACAAATTAAAACCATCCTCGCTATGCCTCTCATCCGCACAGGTAAAGGTTTTCTTTTTTATACAAAAACCACCAAAAAACCCTTGAATTTGACTCAAATCCCCTGATTGTCAGAATAAGAATTATTACGAATACGAGGTGGGGTTAGATTAAATCACCAGGGGCCGAGATCTCTACTGGCGTTGAAAATTGCGCGGTAAAATTTAAAAACACTAAACCCTAATTTATCCAAGGTGAGATTCAAATGAGAATTTATGCTTTTATTATTTTATTTTTTATTTCTTTAAACGTGCAAAGTAAGTCACTTATCGATGAATATTATTTCATTAATTCATCTTGGAGTACTAATTGTTCAAATAAATCACATGGTAAAACTGTTTATGAATCTTCATTATTTTATAAAAGTGTTTTTAGTATGTGGGCTAACAATCAAAAGCTTTCTGCTGGAAAAATTTTAGAAATAGAAAAATTAACTCCTGATAAAAAAACGGGTTGGGATAGGGTAAAAATTAGAACCATTAATAAAGTACTTAAAGATAATATAGAGTTTGAAAGCCTACAAATATGGATGTTTGATTCATTCCATTTTCAAAGACGCTTAATGGATACCGTAGATATTAAAACTAATGAAATGGAAATTCAAAATGGTGAATTTAAATTTGGTGCTGAGACGAATTTAGAAAAAAAATGTATCTAGCTTTATCTTTTCGCCACAAATTTAATAGCCTGTTGATGATGCTGGCGATCTTTTTCCAGCTTTAGTTGTTGTTTAGCTGAATCTACATTTCGCTTTAGAGATGCCACTCTAGCCTGTTTAAAGTTCATGGGCTTAATAGGTTTAATCATTTTAATAGCCTCACCAATAGACAAGGCACCTTTATCCTCAGATAGGCTGGGAGCTGACACCAAACTGTTCATACCAAACTGATACTGTAAGATCAGTCGCGC
>RFMZ01000217.1 GCA_009927445.1 Betaproteobacteria bacterium | reverse complement strand
ATATGTAGGTTTCAAGTAAAATATCTTTGATGAAAGTTAAAAAAAATACGGTTGTTTCATTAATATACCGCTTGACTGATGCTCAGGACAATTTAATTGAAGAGTCGGCAGACCCCATGATTTATTTACATGGTGATTATGAAGGCACATTTCCGAAAATTGAAGAAGCTTTAGAGGGGCAAGAGATTGGTTTTGAGACACGCTTACAATTAGAGCCAGCGGACGCATTTGGCGAGTATGATGCGGATTTGTTGCGGATCGAGCCACGCGACTTGTTCCCCGAGCCTTTAGAGATTGGTATGCAATTTGAAGGCATTCCCGGACTTGATGAAGTTTCAGATGATCCGCAATCGCTTGCAGAGGTGGATGAAGATGAAGACGACACGTTATACATTTATACCATTACTGATTTAGCTGAAGATCGCGTTATTTTAGATGCCAACCATCCACTAGCTGGAATAGCATTGCGTTTTTGGATTCAGGTAGCCAACATTCGTCCTGCGACGAATGAAGAGGTTAGTAACGGCCGTGCTGATGGACAGACTGGTTTGATGATTGGCAACGATGAAGATGATTACGAAAACCTAGATGATTATTTAGATTCGGCGTCGGCCAATCATCCAACGCTGCATTAATTCGTTACGAACTACGCATTCTTTAGACGCCACACTGTTGATGTGCCAAATTAGAGTAGCTTTTTTAACTGATAAAGTATATCGAGGGCTTCTTTGGGGCTCAGAGAGTCCAAATCAATGTCTCGGAGTGCTTGCTCAGCAGGACTATCCATTTTGGTATCTAAATGAGTTATTCCCTCTTCTTGGAAAGAGTGATTCTGAGCTATCGGGTTTGATAAAAAAAGATCTGCTTGCGCTTGATTCGCTGGTGTATTGGATTCAAGTACTGAGAGTTTTTTTCGAGCCTGTTGGATAACAACTTTTGGTACTCCAGCTAACTGGGCTACTTGTAAACCGTAACTTTGGCTAGCATGTCCAGGTTTTACCTGATGAAGAAAGATTAAATTCTTCCCTTGTTCGATCGCTGATAAGTGGACATTGATACATTGTGGGTACTGACTAGGTAGGCTAGCTAATTCTAAGTAATGGGTTGCAAAGAGGGTATAGCTTTGGTTGATTTCTAAGAGGTATTTAGCGATGGACCAGGCCAGTGCTAGGCCATCAAAGGTTGAGGTACCACGCCCGATTTCATCCATAAGAACCAGACTATGCGGGGTAGCGCGGTGTAAGATGCTAGCTGCTTCGGTCATCTCCACCATAAAAGTAGACCGGCCACTAGCAAGATCATCGGACGCTCCGATTCTGGTAAAAATTTGGTCTATTGGTCCTAGGGTCGCTGTTTTTGCCGGGACAAAAGACCCGATATATGTCATCACTGTAATTAATGCTACTTGTCGCATATAGGTTGATTTACCACCCATATTCGGTCCAGTAATTAGTAGCATCTTACGACTTAGATTGAATTCGCTATCGTTTCCGGAGAAAGACAAGGAGCGCTTGGCTAATTGTGATTCGACTACAGGGTGGCGACCCTGATCGATTTGAAGAATCGATTGCTCAACGAGTTTTGGGCAGGTCCAGTTCAAGGTTTTTGCCTTACTAGCAAGAGACCCAAGGACATCAATTTGAGCAAGTGCTTGGCCTATACTTTGTATTACGGGGACATCTTTTTGGATTTGTTCTACCAGTTCTTCAAAGAGTTGTTTTTCAAGTGCAAAGCTTCTCTCTTTAGCAGATAGAGCTTGATCCTCGAAGGCCTTCAGTTCTGGGGTGATGTATCGTTCTGCATTTTTCAGTGTTTGTCGGCGTTGATAATCTAGAGGAACTTTATCCGTTTGTCCGTGGGTTACCTCAATAAAAAAACCATGCACTTTATTAAATTCGACCCGTAATGTAGAGATACCGGTTCGCAGACGCTCCCGGCTTTCTAGATCCAGTAAAAATTGGCCGGTATCCGCACTCAAGGCACGCAGTTCATCTAATTGCGGGTGATATTGATGGGCAATTACGCCACCCTCGCGCAGAATCGCCGCCGGTTCGGGCATGATGGCTTGGGTGAGGAGTTGTAATAATTCTGTAGGAATTTCTAGTTGGATATATAAATTGGACAGAAGGGGTGATGACTCACCAAGCTTGTGAAGAATACGCTGAGCCTGGGGCAGGATATTGAGGGTGTCGCGCAGACTCGCTAAATCTTTTGGACGAACACTTTTTAGGGCGATACGAGTAGCGATTCGTTCAATATCAGAAATCTCTCGCCAGATTGTTTGCAGTTCGTTGAGTCCAAAGGGATGCGCTGTTAGGGCAGTAATAGCTTGGTGTCGTTCTCGCACAATTTTTTGGGCGCGAAGTGGGTGGTGGACCCAATGACGTAATAGGCGACTTCCCATCGGATTTTGGCAGTCATCTAATAATGACAATAGCGTTGGCTCGGACTCTCCTCGCAGAGTTTGGCTTAATTCTAAATTACGCCGAGTAGCTGCGTCCATACCAACAAAAGATTGATTATTTTCAAGATGACAAGTTTGGATATGGGGTAAAACCCCGGTCCAATCGAGCCCTTGGGTATGCGCAGCAAATGCTAGAACTGCCCCAACCGCACAAAGTGCCGGGACGTATTCAGATTGTGACTCAATACCAATAATACTGAGATCTTGTATCTTTAAAACTTGTTGTAAGCGATTTTTCCCCTCCAACGCTTGCCAAATCCAGGTGGGAAGTTGTTGCGTGTTTGGGGTAGTCAGGCCCGTCATATCCTCGACGAGCAAAGCGAGTTGATCCCACTGCTCTGGTAAGCATAGCCATTCAGCAGGCGAAATACGGGCAAGGTGTTGACTTAAATCATTTAATGGAAATTGCGCCATCCGTAAGTCACCACTTGCTAGAGTGAGCCAAGCAATGCCGACTGTTGCCTGGTCAACAAAGCAGGCTAGTAGGGTGGCATTTTGACGTTCTTCTAAAAGGCCTTTATCGATTAATGTACCGGGGGTGAGGATGCGCACGACTTGTCGCTCAACAGGTCCCTTACTTGTTGCTGGATCACCAATCTGTTCACACACAGCAACACTTTGCCCCGCCTGAATCAGTTTGTTGAGATACTGCTCTGCTGAGTGGTATGGCACTCCGGCCATCTTAATTGGTGCCCCATTGGAATTGCCACGCTGAGTTAGCGTGATATCTAGGATTTTTGCAGCGACAACTGCATCATCAAAAAACAGTTCATAGAAATCACCCATTCGGAAAAACAATAGGGCATGGGGATTTTGTGACTTAATTCGTAAAAACTGTTGCATGGCAGGCGAGTGGCCTGCGATATCATCGATGAGAACCATGAACTATTAATCCTTTAGCCAGTTCCGTAGACGATCAATTTCTTTATTCATGAGAGCGTCTTGGTCGGTCGAAACATTTTTATTCGTAGCTTGTTCAAGTTGTTGTATTTTGATTTCAAGTTGCAAGGTGAGATCAATCAAGCTTTTCATGGCTAGCGACATGGGATCATCTGCATCGGGGGTAATACCATAGGCGGTAAATTGTTCTTGGCTGATGGGATTACTTGCTTGAGGGAGCTCAGCCCGAATGATTCGAGCGGGTATACCAACAGCAGTAGCTCTTTGAGGGACTTCTTTGAGCACTACAGCATTTGATCCAATCCGAGCGCCATCGCCTACTAAAAAGCCTCCTAAAATTTTTGCGCCCGCACTCACGACCACGGACTTTCCTAAAGTAGGGTGTCTTTTGACACCTTTGTAAAGAGATGTTCCACCTAATGTGACGCCTTGGTAGATGGTGCAATCATCGCCGATTTCGGTAGTTTCTCCAATCACGACCCCTTGCCCATGGTCGATAAAAACTCTTCTACCAATGACTGCGCCCGGGTGAATTTCAATTCCCGTGATGACCCGGCAAAGGTGAGCGAGAAAACGTGCTGGCCACTTGAGGCCCATTTTCCAGAGGCGATGATTGATGCGGTGCATTCCAATAGCGTGCAGTCCAGGGTAGCACGTGAGGACTTCTAGACGATAGCGCGCGGCAGGATCGCGCGCAATGATTGAATCGACAGTTTCAAAAAGGTTTTTAAACATAGTACTAGTTTAAATCGATTCATTCACGAGAAGGTTTTCGTAGCATTTGTTTTGCAATTCCTCGTAGAAGATCAACTTCTTCCTCTTGCAGGCCAGCTCTGTCAAAAAGAGCGCGCAGTCTTTCTAACAGTTTTTTAGGATGTTTGGGATCTAAAAACTCGATAGCTATGAGGCCTTCTTGTAAATGTACCATCGCCGATTCTATAGCCTCTAATTTGGCACGTTTAGCGAGGGGCTTGAGCGTTTCAGAGGGTGTTATATCTGGCAGATTTCGCCGCATTTCATAGGCGGCAATCATGACTGCTTGGGCTAGGTTGATCGATGAATAGGATGGATTTGCATCGATTTTTACCCGGTGGGTACAGTACTGTAATTCTTCGTTATCGAGTCCCGTACGTTCTGTACCAAACAAGAACGCACACGCTTGGTCTGTTTGGATTGCTTGCTTAGCAAGTTCACAAGCATCTTGGAGGGAGATGCTTGGTGGTCCGAATTCGCGGTCACGGGCGCTCAGTCCAAAGACCAGTGAATAGTTTGCACAAGCTTTGGCAAGAGTAGGGCTAATGAGCATGTTTTGTAGGATATCGCCAGCCCCGCTAGCCAGAGCGATGGCTTCGGATGAATCCTTCACCATGGGATCTTTGGGATTAACTAGAATGAGTTGTGAGAACCCCATTGTTTTAATTGCTCTGGCAGCGGAGCCCACATTACCGGGGTGAGTTGTGTGGCTTAAAATCCATGCTGGTTGGAGCATAACTCGCTTTCGTTATATAAATTCGTTAGAATAGCAACTTCAGTTAGCTATCCTCTCGAGGCAGCGCTAACTCGTTCTTTATCAATTTATCTGACTGTCCTGATCTTTAATAGAAAAACTATTTATGCACCCTATGATAAACGTGGCGATTAAAGCCGCTCGCAGCGCTGGCAACATTATCAATCGCGCCTCCTTAAATTTAGAGCGTTTACAAGTCGCGCGCAAGCAGCAAAACGATTTTGTCACTGAGGTTGATCAAGCAGCAGAGAATGCGATTATTGAAGTTTTACGTGAGGCGTACCCTACGCACCACATTTTAGCTGAAGAAATTGGTTACTTAAACGGCCTTGAAGAATCTTTGGGGCCGCTAACTTTTACCCAAGCGATGCAACAAGCCGTGCCTGGTCAGGACCATTACTTATGGGTGATAGATCCACTAGACGGGACAACTAACTTTATTCATGGTTTTCCGCAGTTTGCCGTTTCGATTGGTTTATTAGTGAACGGTGTGATTCAACAAGCGGTCATTTACGATCCAACTAGGGATGAACTGTTTACCGCGACGAAGGGCTCCGGGGCCTATTTAAATCACCGACGATTACGCGTTGCCGCGCAGATCCGTTTAGCGGATTGTTTAATCGGTACAGGTTTTCCGTTTCGGGATGATCAGGATCTTGACGGCTACTTAAAACTCTTTAAAACTATTTCAAGAAGTTGTGCTGGCCTGCGTCGCCCTGGAGCTGCAGCGCTGGATTTGGCATATGTTGCTGCTGGTCGTTTAGACGCCTTTTTTGAAGGGGACTTGAAGCCTTGGGATATGGCGGCTGGGGTTTTATTGATTCAGGAAGCAGGTGGTTTGATTGGAACGTATGCAGGTGAAGAAGGCTATTTAAGTACTGGCCAGATTATGGCTGCAAATCCAAAAATATTTGCTCAATTAGTCCAAGCGATGACGCTGAAGTAGTTGGGCCGGCAGTTGAATGCATGCCTTGAATGAACGAAGCACCCGCCATGAATGAAGCGCTCGTATGATCGCTATTAACGAATCAAGTTGATTACGTTCACACCACTGTGGTCAATTTGCAAGGCACTTGCTCTGGGGTGCATTTCTGGGTGATCTAAGTCCCAATCGGATAATACCCAGCGAGTCCACTCTTGCTGACCTTGGGTTTCTTGGTGGATTCCTGGGAGATGGGTATGCCCATGTATTAGTTGGTTGCAGTGATTTTTTCGTAATATTTCAGCGCAGGCTTGGAGTGTGACATTCCCTTTGATGTTGGCTTTTTGGGGGTTAAAGTGTTGTCTTAATTGATATTTAATCGTTGCCCTTTGGCGTAATTGAGCCCCCATTTTTTTTCTGATAGGGGTTGGGATGAGCATAAAAAGACGTTGTAAAAATTGTAAGCGCGTTATACCCCGAAATAATTGGTATGCGGGATCGGCTGTACAAAGATTATCTCCATGGGTGAGGACCCATTTTTTTGAGCCAATTTGAATAATGCTTGGATCGGGCAGAACTTGCCAAGTAGCCAATTTTGCAAAAGCACTTCCTAGCATGAAGTCCCGGTTACCTGGGATAAAGTAAACCAGTACACCGCTATCCACTACTTGTTTAATTTCGTTTGCAATTTCTTTATGAAAAGGCGAATGGAGGTGGGCATCATCGCCCACCCAAAATTCAAACAGATCACCAATAATAAATAAACACGGAGTTTTTCTCGCCTCAACTTGGCAAAAATCAATGAAGCGTTTAGCCGTGTGAGGGTAGGCTGGTGTTAAATGTATATCGGAGATAATCAGAGCCTGTTCAATGACCATTGGTTTAGATTGAGCTTAGATTGCAAGAGCTTCTATGACTAAAACATCCTCGACGGGCACATCTTGATGAAAACCTGAGCTGCCGGTAGGTACTTCTCGAATGGCATCAATCACATCCATACCCTCAGTAACCTCTGCAAAAACAGCATATCCCCAGCCTTGTGAGGTGGGAGCGCTATGGTTTAGGAAGTCATTGTCGACCACATTGATAAAAAATTGGGATGATGCCGAGTGTGGATCATTCGTTCTGGCCATAGCAACACTACCGCGCACATTTTTGAGTCCATTTTGAGCTTCATTTTCAATTTCGTTGCGGGTTTCTTTTTGCGTCATCCCAGGCTCCATACCACCACCTTGCACCATAAAGTTTGGAATAACGCGATGAAAAATTGTGCCGTTATAGTGGCCGGAGTTCACATATTCTAAAAAATTGGCGCTAGAAATTGGTGCGAGCTCCTCATTCAGTTTGATCGTAAAGTCGCCGTGATTGGTTTTAAATTGTACTAAAGACATAATCTTCCTTGTTGATGGTTATAAAAATGAATACGTTGAGGGTTATAGCAAATAGCTTATTGCTTGGTGAGTGCTTCAATTAATTTACGTTTACGATCAGATTCGGTAAGTCTTCGGTTTAGCTGATAAGCTTGACCGTAATACTCTGCCGCAATACGAGTATAAACATCCGCCAAGTTTTGCATGGCGATAGCATATTTAGGCGCCAGTTTGAGACACATTTCTAGATGTTCTCGAGCTAGATCTAGCTTGCCGGCACTGGCATATAAAACTGCGAGGTTGTTATAGGGTTCGGGGAGTTCGGGGAACTTTTCCGTTAAACCAACGAGAACTAACCTAGCCTGCTCAAGTTGACCTTGTTCGATGAGAATTCTGGATCGAATAAAAACTACTTGGACATTTTTAGGGTTTTTCTTGGAAATTTCGGCAATTTCAAGTAAGGCCTCATCCCACTTTTTTTCTTTATATAACTTACTCAGGCTAGCTGGTACTCCATTCTTTGGCGCTTGCTCAATAGGCGCATTTTGTAATGCAATAAATGGCATTGCTAATGAAGGGGTATTTTGTGTGCTTTGTACCCCGGTATTATTTGCGGTTTCTGGGAGAGAGGTCCCGACTGGAGAGAAAAGCCCTAGATTTTGTTGCGGATCTTCTTTGCTACTACTGAGTTGGGCCCGGGTGTGGTGTGAAAAACTAGCGAATATTATTATCAGTAAAACAAAGACAAGATGTTGCCGATTTTGCGGACCAAGCGCAAAAGTGCTTAGCAATACTCGGATCTGCTTTCTGGAGTAGCTTGTATTTATAATTGGGGTCAACATGTTTCTATTTTATTGCAGTATTTAATATTGCAGTATTTAAAGATATACTGCGAAGTCTAACAAAGTTGCTCAATTATCGAAGCTTTTCATCTATGCTCCAAATTTATAACACCTTGCATCGTCAAAAAGAGATATTTCAGGCTATTGAGCCGGGTAAAGTAGCGATTTATGTTTGTGGTATGACGGTTTACGATCATTGCCATATTGGCCATGCACGCGTTATGGTTGTATTTGACATGGTGGTTCGGTGGTTACGCGCGAGTGGCTACGCGGTTAATTATGTGCGAAATATCACCGATATTGACGATAAGATTATTCAGCGTGCCATTAAAAATAATGAGTCGATCGCATCTTTAACGCAGCGTAATATCGACTTGATGCATACAGATGCAGATGCTTTAGGAGTTCTTCGGCCTGATCACGAACCTCGGGCAACGGACTTTATTGCCTCGATGCAGGGTATGATTGGGCAATTAATCGAGAAAGATTTAGCTTATCAAGCGGATTCTGGTGACGTTATTTTTGCCGTTCGTAAGTATCCTAAATATGGACAATTATCTGGTAAATCCCTTGATGATTTAGAAGAAGGTGAGCGCGCACAAGTTATTGGTGACAAGAAAGATCCATTAGATTTTGTTTTGTGGAAATCTGCCAAGGCAAGTGAGCCGGCAGATACACGTTGGTCATCACCATGGGGTGAGGGGCGTCCTGGTTGGCATATCGAGTGCTCTGCTATGTCGTGTGATCTTTTAGGTTACCACTTCGATATTCATGGAGGGGGTGCTGATTTACAATTTCCGCATCATGAAAATGAGATCGCCCAAAGTGAGGGTGTTTATCGTCAGTTTGACAGTCATGGCGAAAGTATAGATTCGCAGTTTGTCAATTACTGGATGCATAACGGACATGTTCGGGTGAACAATGAAAAGATGTCTAAGTCCTTAGGCAATTTTTTTGTCATACGGGATGTTTTAAAAGAGTTTCATCCGGAAGTGATTCGGTTCTTTATTTTGCGGGCGCATTACCGAAGCCCGATGAATTACAGTGGCGCCACATTACAAGAAGCGAAGCAAGGGTTAGATCGTTTGTATAACACCTTGACTGACTTGGAAGATCCTGTTGTCCAAGGTGACGAGTTATTTGGCGGATGGCATGCCGATTTTCAGGCGGCCATGGATGATGATTTCAACACCCCACAGGCTATTGCTGTCTTATTTGGTTTATCTAGCCAAGCACATCGCGCTAAAACTTCTGGTCAGTTGCAGGAGTATCAAGCTTGTGCAAACACGCTCAAGATTTTAGGTGGTCATTTAGGACTATTGCAAAGACCTGCACAAGAATTTTTACAAAGTGGTGATTTGGGAATCTCAGCAGCAGAGATTGAGGAGTTGATTGCTAAGCGTAATGCTGCAAAAAAATCGCGGGATTTTGCGACCGCAGATCAAATTCGTCAAGACTTATTAGCCAGTGGAATTGTTTTGGAGGACCAGGCTGGCGGAATCACGATTTGGCGAAAAGAGTAGGCGTCTAGTTGGCTTAAGAATGTTCATTAAGGGTATGTGACACCGAGTAATTTCAGAATAAGAATTCAAAAATTGGCAGCAGACTATGGCTATAGAAAAAGATTACTGGGACCACGCCTGTACTGATTTGATGAAGCGTGATAAGATTTTGCGCCGGCTAATTACACAATTTCGGGATACAGGAATCATTTCAAGAGGGGATCCCTTTTTAACGTTAGTACGCTCGATTATTGGTCAGCAGATTTCAGTTGCTGCGGCCCAGGCGGTTTGGAATCGTGTTGAGGTTTTGCTCAAGCGCGTAACTCCGAAAAATATCTTGGTGATGGACGATATACGACTCAGAGAATGTGGCTTATCTTACCGAAAAATAGAGTACGTGAAGGATTTGTCTGAGCATTTTTTAAAGCAAGGCTTAGCTAAAGCTAATTGGCAGGCTTTGGATGACGAAACGGTTATCCGAGATTTAACTGCCGTTCGGGGCATTGGTCAGTGGACTGCTGAAATGTTCTTAATTTTTAATTTAAAGCGTCCCGACATATTGCCGCTAGATGATATTGGTTTATTACGGGCCATTTCTCTGAACTATTTTGCGGGCGAGAAGGTGACCCGTAGTCAGGCTCGTGAGGTTGCTGAAAATTGGGTGCCCTATCGAACGGTAGCTACTTGGTATTTATGGCGCAGTATTGATCCGATTCCGGTTGATTACTAAAATTACAAAAAACGCTAGCTGTTTTGATGGGGCGCGTTAAAATAGGATTATGAAAACCACTTTCCTTGATTTTGAGCAGCCGATTGCTGAACTAGAGACCAAGATTGAAGAATTACGATTTGTGCAAGACGAATCGGCGGTTGATATTTCGGATGAGATTGACCGTTTAGCTCAAAAAAGTTTGCAACTAACCAAAGACTTATACGCGCGCTTAACGCCTTGGCAAGTTTCGCAAATTGCACGGCACCCACAAAGACCTTACACCTTAGATTATCTTGCACATATCTTTACAGATTTTCATGAGTTGCATGGCGATCGTGCTTTTGGCGATGATTTATCGATTATTGGTGGCATGGCCAGGTTTAATGGCGCATCATGCATGGTGATTGGTCACCAAAAAGGGCGGGATACCAAAGAGCGGGCTTTACGTAATTTTGGGATGAGTCGTCCTGAGGGGTATCGTAAGGCCATGCGCTTAATGCGTTTAGCGGAAAAATTTGATATACCGGTTTTTACTTTTGTAGATACGCCGGGGGCGTTTCCTGGGATTGATGCCGAAGAACGTAATCAGTCCGAAGCGATTGGTCATAACTTATATACCCAAGCTGAGCTCAAAGTACCGATCATCTCGACCATTATTGGTGAAGGTGGTTCTGGTGGTGCGCTAGCAATTGCGATGGGGGATATGGTTCTCATGTTGCAATATGCAACTTATTCGGTGATCTCTCCTGAAGGATGCGCATCGATTTTGTGGAAGACAGCTGAAAAAGCTCCTGAAGCAGCAGAGCAACTGGCACTCACTGCACAGCGGTTAAAGGCACTTGGTTTAATCGATAAAATTGTCAGTGAGCCCGTTGGTGGCGCGCATCGCGACCCGGAGGGGATTGCTAATTCTTTAAAGCGATCTTTAGCTGACTCATTAAGACAGTTTCAAGGAGTGAGTCTAAAAGATTTGCTAGCTAGAAGGCATGAACGGCTCATGGGCTATGGAAAGTTTAAAGACACCACCAATCCATAGTCAACATCTTGCTGGGCAAACAGCGCGGATTGCTGTGGCCTTTAGCGGCGGCTTAGATTCGACTGTTTTGTTGCATAGTACGATTGCAGCGCACGGCTCGGAACACGTGATTGCTTTGCACATTCATCACGGATTATTAGATGTAGCGGATGCATGGGTTGAACATTGTGCTCGGATTGCAGAAGAATTTGATGTGGCCTTTGATGCCCATGTGGTGCAATGGCCGATTGATAAAAAGTATTTAAATAATATTGAGGAACGGGCCAGGTCTGCTCGGTATCAAGCCTTGTTTCGCATGTGTAATAAGCATGGGGCGTCACATTTGCTAACAGCACATCACCAGGATGACCAGGCTGAAACTGTTTTGTTGCAACTCTTACGTGGTTCGGGTTTGCCTGGATTAGCCGGTATGCCCGCGCTGAGAGAGGATCTCCATATTCGTCTTTGGCGACCTTTTTTAGACCTAACTCGGTCAGAACTTGTGGCTTATGCACATGCATATCATTTGGAGTGGATAGATGATCCAAGTAATGAGGATGAACAATACACACGTAACTGGTTGCGCAAGCAATTACTGCCTCAAATTGAAAAAGCGCAGCCACAATTTCGTAGAAACTTGAGTCGATCGGCGCGTCATTTAGCTCAGGCGCAACATTTACTCAATGTGCTGGCAGATTTAGATTTGGCCACGATCAAGCATATAGAAGGCCTGAATATGCGATCTTTAATGGCTTTAAGACAGCAAGACTCAGCTCGAGCTACGAATGTACTTAGACATTGGTTAGGTCAGGCGGGGTTAAGCATGCCTAGTGAGGAGCGCCTGAATGCTTGGTGGCGGGATATTGAAAATGTTCGGCATGCGACGGATCATCAAATAAGTTGGTTGCATGACGGTTATGAATTAAAGGTTTGGCGACAAGTTCTCAGCATGCATCCTGCAAACACTATTCAGGGCTACTGGTTTTTTGAAGAAGCGCAATTAGATAACGGGGAGTATGGCTTAGCGACAAATATTTACGAACAAGCGATGCGCTCAGGCACTATTCAAGAACGGCCTCGCGTTGGTAGCGAAAAGATACGGATTCATGAGAAGCGTCCCAGAAAAACCTTAAAAAATATTTTTCAAGAGCATGGGATTGCCCCATGGCAAAGGGATGTCCCAGTTCTTTGGTTGGGGCAGAGTGTTTTGGCGGTTGTCGGAATTGGAATCAACCTAGATTTAGCCACTCAAACAGGACCGCGTTTGATCCCAATTTGGAAAGTGGAGCAAATTGAGGGTTAGAGGTGGGTAAAGAGATTTTGGTGCAGAAGACGCAATTCAATGAAAGAGCGCGGAGTGTTGCTGTAGAATTATCGACAATCTTTAGTGCTTAATACAGTAAAAACACGGTAAATTCATTTTAAAAAATTATGGCTTTAATAGTTCACAAATATGGTGGTACCTCAATGGGTTCTGTTGAGCGTATTTTGAATGTCGCAAAGCGTGTCACAAAATGGCAAAAGGCTGGCCACCAAGTCGTAGTAGTACCTTCTGCCATGTCTGGCGAGACAAATCGATTATTGTCCCTGGCTAAAGAGATCACGGCTGATGCTGATCCTAGGGAGTTAGATCAAATTGCGAGTACTGGCGAGCAAGTTAGTTCTGGTTTATTGGCTTTAGCATTACAAGCGCAAGGAACTGCGGCAATTAGTTATGCTGGATGGCAAGTAGTCATCAAAACTGACTCAGCGCATACTAAGGCTCGTATTCAGGGGATTGAAAAAGATAAAGTATTACAGGATTTAGCGAATGGCAAGGTCGTTGTCATTACGGGTTTTCAAGGTGTAGATGAGCTCGGGAATATAACAACTCTGGGGCGTGGCGGGTCAGATACATCGGCAGTTGCAATTGCTGCGGCTCTTGGCGCTCACGAATGTTTGATCTATACCGATGTGGATGGTGTTTATACAACTGATCCAAGAATTTGTGACGAAGCTCGTCGCCTGGAAAAAATTACTTTTGAAGAGATGATGGAAATGGCTAGTCTAGGATCAAAAGTTTTGCAGATCCGCTCGGTTGAGTTTGCTGGTAAATATCGAGTTCAAACTAGGGTATTGTCATCCCTAACTGACCCAATGATTCCTCTAGATGTGGAGATGAATTCTGGGACTTTAATTACTTTTGAGGAAGAGAACAACATGGAAGCTGCCGTCATTTCAGGAATTGCGTTTGCTCGTGACGAGGCAAAAATTACTGTTTTGGGAGTGCCTGATAGGCCGGGTATTGCTTATCAGATCTTAGGCCCGATTGCTGATGCGATGATTGACGTTGACATGATTATTCAAAATCAATCTGTAGATGGAAAAACAGATTTTACTTTTACTGTGCCCCGCAGTGATTATCAAAGGGCCTTAGATATTTTGAAAAGTAAGGTGCAGACTCATATTGCTGCTAGGGACATGATGGGTGATCCCAAGGTATCGAAAGTTTCGGTAGTTGGTGTTGGTATGCGCTCGCATGTTGGTATTGCCAGCAAAATGTTTAGAACATTATCAGAAGAGGGTATTAATATACAGATGATTTCTACGAGTGAGATTAAGATTTCTGTGTTGATTGATGAAAAGTATATGGAACTTGCTGTGCGGTCATTGCATAAGGCCTTTGAGTTAGAGCAAAGGCCATAGAATTTCGACAGTTTTAGCTATATGTATTCTTATTGAATTGAAATCCGTTAAAATAAACGAGTTGTAGTATTTATTGGAAATAC
>RFMZ01000260.1 GCA_009927445.1 Betaproteobacteria bacterium | reverse complement strand
GGAGTTGCCCCTATAAAACCGGTCATAGTGCCTTTGCTACTTCCCGAATAAACTCTCTGGGTGATTTCAGTCTTAATCCCTTGTGGGGATGATTGTTATTGTAGTCATTAAACCAACCGTTGAGCTGAGCCATGACTGTTTTTGTGTCGGGACGATCGTGGATATAGACATAATCCCGCTTAAAAGTTTTAACAAACGCTTCAGCCATCCCGTTAGATTGTGGACTACGAACTGGAGTAAAACAGGGGGTCAGCCCGAGTTGTTGGCCAAACTCAATCGTTTCTTTTGCTGTATAGGCTGAGCCATTGTCCGTTAACCACTGCACAGCTTGTGGGGTGTGATATTGCCCGAAGCGCTTCTCAACGCTCATCAGCATCAGGTTTCTAACAGTTTCACCAGTAAAGCCACCCATCGTAGCTTCCCAAGCAATAATCTCCCGGTCACAGGTATCCAACACAAAGGTTACCCGAACGACCTCTTGATCCCAACAACGGATCTCAAAGCCATCCGAGCACCAGCGCGAGTTAGAGCGCAAGGTAATGACTTTTCCTGTATGCGCTCTTTCTGGAACTGGCTTACCCGTATGCCTCGTCAATAGTAAATTGTTTTGCTGCATTAACCGGTAGACTTTTTTATGGTTGAACGGGGCAAGACCGGAGGCTTTTCGCAGACGGTTCAGCAATGCACCAATCCGACGATAGCCATAGGTTGGTCTTTCATCGACCAAGGTACGTATCTGCGGCAAGACCTCGGCATCACTTGTCTTTTGATAATGACTACGGGTCTTGGGGCTCTCTTTCATGCGCTGACTGAGGTTCGATCTCGATACGCCAAGAGTTTGTGCAATCATTTTCATAGAGTGTCGTCCTCGGGTAACGAGGGCAACTGCGAGATCAGTTTTTTTTGACGCGCCAAATCCACGGCGTCCTTTAAGATCTCATTCTCCAAGGTCTTTTTACCTAACACCCGCTCTAACTCACGGATACGACGCTTCAGTTCTTTGACTTCAGCAGAGGCAACGACCTCATCATCTACTGCAACAGCTTTTTTGCCACCTTCAACCATACGATTTCTCCAATGAAACAATAGACTAGGAGAAATACCATACTTTCGAGCAATATACGAGACTGTCATTCCTGGTAGGTTGCTTTCTTGCACACAGCGGATCTTTTGTTCAACTGAAAAACGTCTTCTTCTTTGTACTTCTGTCACAACTTGGATAGCTTCCATTTTCTGTCCTTCAACGTAGTCATACGACTAGGCTTATGCCTAGTCTTTTACTTTAAAAACTATGTCCGATTGAAATAGGGGCTAATAC
>RFMZ01000118.1 GCA_009927445.1 Betaproteobacteria bacterium | reverse complement strand
GTAACTGAACATTATTTGGAGCCTGTATGGATTGGAAATTCAACGTGAAACAAATTTTTGTAAGTCGATAGATTCAATTGCAGAGTGAGGAAAATTTCATGTCCTCCCTTTAAACAAGGAGCGAAAAAATATTTTGACTCGCTCCCAAATAACTGAAGTGACCAATCCACCAATCTGATATTCATTTGAAGAGGAGGAATTAGCCGATTGGGATTGCAAGTTCGTAACCGAAATACCATCTTTAATATGTGCAATCACCGTAAGTTTTTTCTCCAAATTATTTGCAAAGTCCATAGTCATTCGTGAGGCCAATTCGGTAACAACGCCAGATCGGCTAAATTGAGCAAGGCGTCCGACAATATCGAAATCTACAAAAATTTTTACTGTTGTCAATTTACTAGGCTCTTGACTCAAAAGACAATATCGTACATTTCCACTAATAGAAGAGTTATTTCGACGATCGTTTGCTTTACCCTGTACTAAACCAGAAAAATTCACATCGTCATTACTGAGTTGAACATCTCCTTCAAAATCTGTACTTATAGGTCCTAGCTTGACCTTAATCTTGAACTTGGCATGTTCGGACGTTGGGGGTTCTAACAATGAGGCCCCGGGCATACACTCAGTTACCGAATCCAATTGCTTAAAAAATTCCCAAATCAACGCGCGCTCAAAATTAAGATCAAATGATTGTTCAATCTGCATGTTTACTTGCCCTTAATTTTATTGATAATAACTATTTTTGGCCTCAATAATCAATTTATATTAATTCACTGAAAACTTATTAAAAAAACTAGCTAATTGGTAAACCGATAACAAATTAGAAAAGAAGCATGCTATTCGAGTCTAAGATTTGCAGATTTAACTACCTTAGGCCAATTAGCCAATTCACTGGAAATGAACTGCTGAAAATCCTGCGAAGAAGATAGACTTGAATCCGTTAACATCCCAGCTTCAGCTAATCTATCCACAATGCTGGACGTTGCTAGAGCAGACCTAAATGACGAATGCAATCGGAGCACTACTGACTGGGGTGTGCCAGCTGGGACGACGGCGCCGTACCATGTTTGGGAGAGAAAATCCTTAAAGCCTAATTCCCTCAAAGTTGGAACCCCAGGCAACTTGGCTTCTCTAAATTTTCCGGTAACTGCAAGTGCATTTAACTTCTTGTCTTTAATGAATGGTAGCGTTGGAGTGAGTCCCAGCAAGCCAAGTTGAACTTGACCTCCCACAATGCTTGTTATTGCCTGACCCCCACCCTTGAAAGGCACGTGTCCAATATCCAATTTACCAGCCCTTTCCTTAAAGACCTCGATACCTAAATGCTGTGCGCTACCAGTTCCAGGTGTGGCATAAAAAAGTTTACCGGGATTCTTTTCAGAATATTCGATCAGTTCAGGAATGCTACTTATCTTAGACTCTGTGCTCGAAACCAGTACGTGGGCGCCTGAAACAAGAAAGGCGATGGGAACAAAGTCCTGCTGCAAGTCATAATTTAATTTCAATTTAAAAGCAGGTGCAATTACATTAGAGTCACTAATCAGCCCAATCGTATACCCGTCCGGTTTTGCACGAGCGGTATTTTCTATTCCAATGGTGCCATTTCCTCCAACTATATTTTCTACAATTAAATTTTGACCTAGCTCTTTGCTCATTTGAATAGATAAGATTCTTGCCAAAAGATCCATCGACCCACCTGGTGCAAACGACACAATAAGTCTGATGGGTTTCGAAGGATATGATTGCGCACTTACAAAACTCCCCAAAGATATATAAAGGGCAACGAAAAGAATACCAACTAAATTAAACCGAAAGAACTTC
>RFMZ01000031.1 GCA_009927445.1 Betaproteobacteria bacterium | reverse complement strand
AGCCAAACTGACCGCTGCCTTCCCGGTATACGGCTAAATTACGAGACCGACCTCATGTCACTGAGTACTTTTGACCTATTTAAGATCGGTATCGGGCCAAGTAGCTCGCACACCGTTGGGCCAATGCGCGCGGCGCGCCTCTTCGCTATAGCATTGCGCGAGGGTGGAAAGTTAAATACTGTGCATCGCGTTCGCTGTGAACTTTATGGATCGCTTGGTGCCACTGGCAAGGGGCACGGTAGCGACAAGGCCGTCCTGCTTGGCCTGGAAGGCGAAGAGCCGGACCTTATCGAGCCGGACTCTATTGCACCAAGAATTCTGCGCCTGCGCGGGTCACAGTCACTGAACCTCTTGGGCATACACCCGGTAGCGTTTAACGAACATGAAGACCTAGTGTTCCTCCGCAAAACCTTACCTTTCCACCCCAATGGTATGCTTCTTCTTGCCTTTGATTCGATCGGCATGATCCTTCTTGAAAAAACCTATTATTCGGTCGGAGGCGGCTTCGTCATCAGCAAAAATACACAGGGCCAACCTGAGCTTGTGCCTGACTCGCAGATAATTCCTTACCCATTTAAAAGCGGTAATGAACTGCTGCTGCGCTGTGGTGAAAGTAGGCTCTCCATCGCGCAATTAATGATGCACAATGAGCTGGTATGGCGTGATGCAGATGCTGTGCGCGAGGGGCTGTTGCATATTTGGAACGTCATGCAGGCCTGCGTACAACGCGGCATCGCCACAGAGGGCCTACTGCCTGGCGGCTTCAAAATCAAGCGTCGCGCCCCCCAGTTGTATCGTGACTTGACGGCGCACCCCGAGGCGGGGTTAAAGGATCCGCTACAAATAATGGACTGGGTAAACCTCTACGCGCTAGCCGTTAACGAGGAAAACGCCGCCGGTGGTCGCGTCGTCACGGCACCCACTAACGGAGCAGCTGGCATCGTACCAGCGGTGCTACATTATTATTCACGTTTCGTTCCAGGCGCGAGCGAGCAAGGCGTGATTGATTTCCTACTGACCGCTGCCGCGATTGGTATCCTCTACAAGGAAAACGCTTCCATCTCGGGTGCCGAGGTCGGCTGTCAAGGAGAAGTAGGCGTGGCTTGCTCGATGGCCGCTGGCGCACTAGCGCAGGCCATGGGTGGTTCACCGGAACAGGTCGAAAACGCCGCAGAGATTGGTATGGAACATAATCTCGGGTTGACTTGCGACCCTGTAGGCGGATTGGTGCAGATCCCCTGTATCGAGCGCAACGCCATGGGCTCTATCAAGGCAATCAACGCCGCGCGTATGGCGCTCCGCGGCGATGGGAAGCATTTTGTCTCGCTCGACCAAGTCATCAAGACAATGCGTGAGACTGGTGCCGACATGAAGACAAAGTACAAGGAAACCTCGCGCGGGGGTTTGGCCGTCAATATCGTCGAGTGCTGAGACAAGGAACACACCATGCAAAAATTTTCAATTTGGTCACTGATGCGCAATAGCATGTCCTACCACGAGGGCTGGGAGAAGCAGTGGCGCTCGCCCGAACCCAAGCGCGAGTACGACGTTGTGATCATCGGCGCTGGCGGCCATGGTCTAGCGACTGCGTATTATTTAACTAAGGAACACGGTATTCGTAACATTGCGGTGGTCGAGCGAGGCTATTTAGGCGGTGGCAACACGGCACGCAATACTACCATTGTTCGCTCCAACTACCTGTGGGATGAATCCACTGCACTGTATGAGAAGTCGATGCATCTATGGGAAGGCCTGTCTCAGGACATCAACTACAACGTGATGTTCAGCCAGCGCGGAGTACTAAATCTGGGCCACAGTCTGCAGGACATGCGTGATATAGAGCGCCGTGTTAACGCGAACCGGCTCAACGGTGTCGACGGCGAGGTCGTAACGCCTGCTCAGATCAAGGAGATGATTCCCTTCATCAATTTGAAAACGCGTTATCCAGTGCTAGGCGCATCGCTGCAGCGCCGCGGCGGCGTAGCACGCCATGACGCGGTGGCATGGGGTTATGCTCGTGCCGCCGATGCGCAAGGTGTGGACATCCTCCAGAACTGCGAGGTCACTGGAATTCGCCGAGAGAATGGTGCCGTGGTCGGTGTCGAGACCGCCAAAGGCTTCATAAAGGCTAAGAAGGTGGCCATCGTGGCAGCGGGTCATTCAAGCGTGATAGCAAGTATGGCCGACATTCGCTTACCAATCGAGAGCAGGCCACTGCAGGCGCTTGTTTCCGAACCTCTCAAGCCGATCTTTCCCAACGTAGTAATGAGTAATGCGATCCACTGCTACATCAGCCAGTCCGACAAGGGTGATCTGGTAATCGGCGCCGGCGTTGACCAATACAACGGTTACGGGCAACGAGGCAGCTACCATACCATCGAGCACACGTTGCAGGCAGTTGTCGAGATGTTCCCACTGTTTTCGCGTGTTAGGATGAATAGGCAATGGGGCGGCATCGTCGATGTATCTCCCGATGCTTGCCCGATCATCGGTTTGACGCCGATAAAGGGCCTCTACATAAACTGTGGCTGGGGCACCGGTGGGTTCAAGGCTACACCAGGTTCGGGCTGGGTTATGGCGCACACAGTTGCGCAAGACCGGCCGCACGCTCTAAACGAAGCGCTTTGCCTGGATCGCTTCTACAACGGCTACTTGATCGACGAGCACGGCGCCGCCGGCGTCGCACACTGAGGAAATAACAATGTTACAAATTAACTGCCCTTGGTGTGGACCGCGTGCCGAAATAGAATTTACTTGTGGTGGCGAGGGCGGTATCGTCCGACCCACCGCCACTGAAGCCATGACAGATACTCAATGGGGTGACTACGTCTTCATGCGTAAGAACCTCAAGGGCAAGCACCACGAACAGTGGCGACATTCTAGTGGCTGTGGGCGCTGGTTTAATGCGCTACGCGATACCGTGAGCTATCGCTTCGAAGCTATCTGGAAAATCGGTGCACCTGTGCCCGCGGCGCAGGCCGATGCAAACGTCGAGGTTACCCAATGATTTCACGCTTATCCGTTGGCGGACGGATCAATCGCCAGCGTGTCTTAAAATTCACGTTCAACGGCCGCACCTTTCAGGGCTATGAAGGTGATACCCTTGCGTCGGCACTATTGGCAAATGGTGTGACGATGGTTGCGCGTAGTTGGAAGTATCACCGACCACGAGGCATCGTGTCCGCCGGCGTCGAAGAGCCCAGCGCGTTGGTGCAGTTGTTCGATGGTGCGCGCACCGTCCCCAATGCACGAATGACCGAGGTCGCTTTGGTCGAAGGGTTAAGCTCGTACTCCATCCATGCCAGTCCCAACATCGATTTCGACCTAAAGGCAGTCAATGGATTATTCTCGCGCCTGATACCAGCCGGCTTTTATTACAAAACCTTCATGGCCTCGCAATCGGTCTGGCATTTCTTTGAGAAGTACATCCGCGCTGCCAGTGGCTTGGGCTCATCGCCCACAGAAGGTGATCCCGACAGTTACGACAAACAGTTCGCGCATTGCGACGTTTTGGTGGTTGGGGCAGGCATCACAGGACTAATGGCAGCCCTCGTGGCGGGCCGCTCAGGCGCCCGCGTCATGCTGTGCGACGAACAGGCCGAACCAGGCGGCTGGCTGCTTTCGAGTGACGAGTTAATAGACCAAATGTCGGCCACGCTATGGGTGACACGTGTACTGGACGAGTTGGCCACAATGCCAGAGTTGACCCTGTTACCGCGTACCACGGCCTTTGGCTACCTTGACCACAATCTTGTGGTGCTAGCTGAACGCCGCGCCGACCACTTGCCTGCCGGACAGGGGCCAGTATTTCGCGAACGGCTTTGGCGTGTTAGAGCCAAACAGGTGGTACTTGCCACAGGTTCACACGAGCGGCCACTTGTCTTCGGTAACAATGACTTGCCGGGGGTGATGCTGGCCGGCGCTGTTTCCACCTATGTGCGTCGTTATGCAGTGCTATTAGGGCGCAATGCCATTGTGTTCACTAACAACGACGCAGGTTATGATGCTGCGCTAGCTCTCAGGGGCGCGGGCGCGGCGGTTCTGGTGATTGACGCTCGCGTGAAGCCACGCGGCTCGCTTAGCCAGCGAGCCAGGATCGCCGGAATTGAGATACTAGCTGGCCATGTCATTACCGAAGCACGCGGTAGTAAACGTGTCACTAGCGTGATCATTCAAGGTATTGACGCTGAAGATCGGCTCACGGGCATACCGTGCGAACTGTTTTGTGATCTAGTGGCTCAGTCGGGCGGGTTCAGCCCAGTGATTCACCTGCAATGTCAGGCTGGTAGCAAGGCTGTATGGGATGATGCGCGGGCAGCATTCCTACCTGGTAAAACCACCCAGGCTGAACACTCGGCTGGGGGGTGCAGCGGCATGCTTTCGCTACATGACTGCATCGGTGATGGCTTAGCCGTTGGTAACGCAGTAGTCCAAAAGCTCGGTTTTAAAATGGTGGACATAACTGCCCCAAGCGTTGCCGCAAGCGACCCTGGTAACATGCGTACACTGTGGTTGGTGCCGCATGCACGCGGGGTGAGTCGTGCACCCAAACAGTTTGTTGATCTACAAAACGACGTGGCGGCCTCAGACATCCATTTGGCCATTCGCGAAGGTTTTGAATCGATCGAACATATCAAGCGCTACACCGCGATGGGCTTTGGCACCGACCAGGGCAAGACGGGTAACATAAACGGCATGGGCATAGCTGCCCAAGCGCTTGGTAAGACGATCCCACAGGTCGGTACCACCACCTTTCGCCCGAACTATACGCCCGTGACCTTTGGCGCGTTAGCGGGACTAGAGCTTGGCGATGCGTTCGACCCGATACGCTACACTGCCTTGCATAAATGGCACTTAAAGGAAGGCGCGTTGTTTGAGGATGTTGGGCAATGGAAGCGTCCGTGGTATTACCCGAAGAATGGAGAAGACCTTCATGCTGCAGTTAAACGCGAGGTACTTGCGGTTCGCAATAGCGTCGGTATACTAGATGGTTCGACACTGGGTAAAATCGATATCCAAGGACCAGATACCACCACGCTACTCAACTGGATATACAGCAATGCCTGGTCTAAGCTTGAAATTGGCAAGTGTCGCTATGGCCTTATGCTGGACGAGAATGGCATGGTGTTCGATGATGGCGTTACCGTGCGCTTGGCAGAAAATCACTACCTCATGCACACTACCACTGGCGGTGCTGCGAGAGTTCTGGCTTGGATGGAGCGTTGGCTGCAAACCGAATGGCCTCAATTAAAGGTCTACCT
Source organism: Betaproteobacteria bacterium (assembly GCA_009927445.1). Lineage (GTDB taxonomy): Bacteria > Pseudomonadota > Gammaproteobacteria > Burkholderiales > Burkholderiaceae > Polynucleobacter. Next base: position 1,788 of record RFMZ01000031.1, on the reverse strand, counting down.
AACCAGCGTCACCGACCACTGGGCAACTTCGATCGTAGCGGGTCCAAAGAGCCGCAATGTGCTGATGAAGGTTTGTCCTGACGTCGACTTCGACAATGCAGCCTTTCCCTTCATGTCATACCGCGAGGGCACGGTGGCCGGCATCAAGGCACGTATCATGCGAATCAGTTTTTCGGGCGAACGCTGCTACGAAGTCAACGTGGCATCCGGCGACGGATTGTGCGTATGGGAGGCTATTCATGCCGCTGGCACTGAATTCGGCATCACACCCTATGGCACGGAGACGATGCACGTGCTACGCGCCGAAAAAGGCTACATCATCATAGGACAAGACACCGATGGTTCAGTTAGTCCAATCGATCTCGGTATGGGTGGCTTGGTGACAAAAACCAAAGATTGCCTAGGCAAGCGCTCTTTGACCCGCAGCGACACTGCGCGGCTCGACCGAAAGCAACTCGTCGGTCTTTTGACTGACGACCCAAGGTTAGTGCTGACTGAGGGAGCTCAGATTCTCAACGATAAGCCGCGACAAATCCCCGCGCCGATGCTGGGTCACGTCACCTCTAGCTATATGAGTCCGACGCTTGAACGCTCGATCGCGCTGGCGCTTATCAAGGGCGGTTCCAGCCGCATGGGCGAGCGCGTAAATATATCGATGCCCGATGGACTAACCGTTGTCGCTACCATCACCAATACGGTCTTTCTGGATCCAAAAGCGGAGCGTCAGAATGCTTAATTACCCAGAGCGCAATACGCTACATGCTAGCGGTACACCCGTCACGGCAACTGCCACTATCCTTTCCGAGCGTGCACTGCTGGCAAGCTGGCTTAACGGACTGGCTATCGTCAACCTTCGCGGAAATGCAGAAGATCCGGAATTCTTGTCCGCGATTTCGGAGACACTCAACATAGCGTTGCCAGTTCAGCCTTGCTCAAGCATGTTCGATGGCGTCCACCGACTCGTCTGGGCAGGACCCGACGACTGGTTTGTAATTGGCCCCAAGGGCCAAGCTTCGCTCATTGAGATGCGGTTGCGCACGGCGCTGGCCAAAATGCACTGTGCGGTCACAGACGTTAGTAGCGGCTATACCTTGCTACACCTTAGCGGCACACCGGCGCGCGAGGTCTTGGCCCAAGGCTGCCCACTGGATCTGCACCCGCGAGTATTCGGCCCAGGCTCCAGCGCAGGCTCGCTCTTCTTTAAGACGTCGATCTGGCTGTGGCAAACTGATGAGGAACCCTCATATGAAGTCCTAGTACGCAAAAGTTTCATGGACTATTTCTGGTTGATGCTGGAGCGCAGCACGCAAGAGTGCGGAATGCTCATACGGCATGTTGAATCCCAATACAAAGAAGCCCTATGAGTGTTTCTTAATAAGCGTTATAACTTATAAAGCTCAAGGTAAACTGTGGTTGATTAAGTTCAATCACACTAGATAAATTGGTTTTGTTTTAATGCTGTGGCCTGCTGATATTCTTAATTCTTTTTCGGGATAGATTATCAAAAAGCTGAATCATTACGAGACTAACAATTAGGTAAATTTCGTTTAAACCACTAATCCATTGAGTCACGAATCGTTCGATGTACCAGTTCAAATTTAAATATCATCTTTTAAGATTATCTTTAGATTTCGAATCCTGAATTTGATCAACTATATTTACAAATATTCTTAAGATAACGAACTATATATTTGAGTTTCTAATACTCATCTAAACATAACTAACCAAACTAATGCATATGAATTCAAATATTCAATGTATCATTTTGAATCATCTTGTTCTAAAGGA
>RFMZ01000088.1 GCA_009927445.1 Betaproteobacteria bacterium | reverse complement strand
TATCAATATTGGGCGTTTTCCTAGAGATAAATTTGGTCAAAATCAATTCGAACCTATAGAGAGAATCTTTGAGAAATATAACACTGGAAAATACTTAACAACGCAGAATGGTATGGATTATCAGAGTTGTGGACACTTCAGAATAAAACAAAGTAATTCTGATATTTTATTAGATTAGAATTTGATCAGATGGTAACTTCAAACTTTGAAAGTTATCTAATGTTTATTTCACTAAGGGTTCAAGCAGCAGATTTACCTGTAAAAAAGTCGATTTCAGCTATTTGTCATGACACTAAATCTAGTTACGAATCACAGACTAAATTTTAACTCCATTTAATACGAGTGATGAATACTTAAAGTTTGGTAGACGGTTGCCTAAGAAGTGGAGTTGTTTTGCAACTTTCTCTAATAACTTTATAGTAAGTAGCATATCTAACTTCCAGCCAGGGTTCAACTTGGAAAAAACTCATGGCATTCCAGCACCAAAAAAAATTGAGGCACTCTACTCATTTCGAGTAAGTAAATCTATTCGCGGAATTAGCTTTAGAGAAGATCTTTATCTGAGAAATCTATTAATCCAACCCAATCATGGTTCAAACCTTTGTAGTTATGTAGCAAAAATACTATCTACATTGAGCTTACTTACCGCCAAGCCCTGTTCGTAGGAATATCGCATCATAGCCTCGAGCGTATGCCGATTCGCGACGATACCATATGGCCAAAAATCATCTCCGAGAATATCGACTGTTTCCGCTGCATGCGAAACTATCCAAGGCAGTCCGATCTTGGGAGCAGCCATTTCAAATAAATCTTCTGCAGAGATTTTCTTGGCCTCCTCAAAGGCCCTAAATAGATTTTTTACGAGCCATGGATGCCGTCTATGGATATCCTCCCTAATCCCAAGTGCATGCATAATTGGAAATATTTTTGTCCGTTTGTAATACTCTTTTTCCTCTAAAGCGAATTTTTCAAATAAACGAGATATTGTCCCAAATTTACTAGGCTGATAACAATCTGGAGGTTGCGGACTTATCACAGCGTCAAGAAAGCCGTTCTCAAGCATTTCAGAAAGTGTTTCTCCTGATTCCACTGTGATCAGTGGAAAATCATCTGGTAAATTGAGAGGAAACTTCTCTTTTCGCCCAACGGTATTTAAACCCGACTGATACCATTGAATTTGATCCGCATGAATTCCATGATCATCCAACAACATCCCACGTATCCAAAGTACTGCAGACATTTGATATTCCACCACCCCCACCTTCTTTCCAATTAAGTCGGAAGGAGTATTAATGCCACGGTCATTACGCTTGTAGATAGACGAATGCCGAAACATTCTCGACAAAAAGACCGGCAATGCAACGTAAGGGGAAATTCCTCTCGAAAACGCAATTAAGTAAGGGCTCAAGCCTATTTCTGAAACTTCAAACTCTTTATCTATATAGGCTCGTCGGAAACATTCCTCCGGCGCCAAGGACAAATAGCGAACATTACAACCTTCGACCTTAACACGCCCATCTATCAATGGACGAACTCGGTCATAATCCCACGTGGCTATAGTTATATCAAGGCTCATTTTTTACATTCTTGAGAGAAGAGTTTCGTTAGAATCAGTCTAAATTATTTGTATCTGTTAAGCCGGTATTCCCGGTACTTGCTAGAAGAGTTCAAGAGTTCAAGAATTCGTATAGGCGTAATCGGCGATTCACTAATCTGGATATCAAAATAATCGAGTGCATCCTCTACCGCCGAAATAATTGTCGATGTAACCGGAATAAGACCAGTTTCTCCCACACCCTTGGCCCCCATTGGATTAAGGTCCGTTGGACTTTCAAGGAACATAGTTTCTATATGGGGGACTTCAGTAGATGTGGGGAGAATGTAGTCGGCGCAAGTCACCGTCAATGGCTGCCCGTTATCGTCATACAACATTTCCTCAAACAATGCGTTGCCAATTCCGTGAGCCACGGCTCCATGAATCTGTCCTTCCACGATCAGTGGATTAATCAATTTTCCGCAATCGTGTAAACCCAGATAGCGATTGATTTTTACATGACCCGTAAATACATCCACTTCAACGGTGCAGATGTGAAATCCATTGGCGTAAGACATTGAATCACACATGAAGTGAAATGTTTCTTCAAATCCTGGCTCTAAACCCTTTGGGAAGGCGTAACCAGCAAGTCCTGCGAGCAGCTTAGATATTTCTCCCAATGTAATCCTTTGATCATCCTCCAACTTCTTTCGAATGACGCCATTCTCATAAACAAGCTCTTCTTCACTTCCAATAACTTGCCTAGCAACCTCAAATGCTTTATTCCGAATTTTATTTGCCGCGCCATGTACGGCTGCCCCCGCGAGCATCGTTTGTCTACTTCCATAGGCCCCGAGCCCGACTGAAATATAGGAAGTGTCTCCACACACCACTTTTATTCGATCCATGTCAATTTCCAACACGTCGGCGCAAATCTGACATAAAGCGGTTGCAATTCCTTGGCCTATGGCATTTGCACCCGTGTAAATAGAAACGATTCCGGTCTGATGAACGCGCACCGTCGCTGATTCAAAAGGCCCCCTACCGGTAGACTTAAGTCCGTGTGAAAATCCAATTCCAATGAATTTTCCTTCTCTAAATGCCTTTGCTTTATCGTTTATCCAGTCTTGAATTCCAAATTTCTTGATAGCTAAATCTTGTGCAAGGATATAGTCTCCAGTGTCATATTTAACTTTTGCACCGCTGCGAGAGGCCATTCCATTGTAATAGGGAAGCGCAATCTTCTGAATTAGATTTCTACGTCTTATTTCCGCTCTTCCAATACCGGTTTTTTTTGAAACCAGATCGAGCATTCTTTCCATAGCAAAGGTTGCTTGCTGAAAACCAGCTCCTCGCACAGGTATTACAGGTGGTTTATTCGTCCGAACGACGTCTACATCCAAATGGTAGGCAGGTAAAAGATATGGTCCCGGCACACCCGACGCACTGTTATAGGGCACGGTTATATAGTGTGGAGTAAATGCTCCCTGGTCGTGAATCATCGATCCACGGATACCAAGCAATAATCCTTCATTGTCGGCTGCAATTTCGAGTTTCCAAAATTGATCTCTTTCTTGAATGGAACTGAGGAAATGCTCTCGCCGATCTTCTGTCCATTTAATGGGCTGCCCTAAGATTTTTGCTAGGGCCGGGATGACAATATCTTCAGAGTAGACCATGAACTTTCCGCCAAAGCCGCCTCCCACATCTGGAGTTATGACCCGTACTTGATCATTGTCTATTGCCAACATTTCGGCAATCGTATTTCTAAGCTCATGAGCAGTTTGCGTTGAGGCAAAGACCACCAATGTACCAGTGCCAGAATCCATATTGGCTAAAATTCCCCGTCCCTCTATGGGGTGCGACAACCCTCTACGTTGAAATAACGTACCTTTACAAATATGCGCAGCATTGTTGAAGGCGCTATCGCAATTACCGTAGCCGACTGTAAATCTTACTATTAAATTGTCTGCAGCATGAATGGATGACGATGGGGCAGATACATCCAAAGCGGTCTGAGCATTAACTACCGGATCGAGCGGTTCATAATTGACAATTACATTTTCGGCAGCATCCTCGGCCGTGTAGCGTGAATTTGCTACAACTACTGCAATTGCCTCCCCAACGAATGAAACTTCGGTCGATGCCAGAACGAAAGGCATCATTGTTGAAAGAGTCTTTTCGGGTATCCTATTTTTTGGAAATGAAAGAGGTAAGCGATCCTGTTTGATAATGCCTAGAAAATCCTTGGCAGTGTAAACACCGATAACCCCTGGCATATTCTGTGCCGAAGTAACGTCAATTGATAAAATTTTTGCATGCGCGTAAGAGCTACGCACAAACACCGCTTGCAACGTGCCGGTTATCTGTATATCGTCTAAATATTTCCCCTTTCCCCGAAGCAGGTCGTTGTCTTCAATCCTGCGACGCCTTTCACCTACATGTTTTCCATTTGAGGAAGTAATGTCTTTCATGTTTTGTTCCTCTTGAGCTTCTCAGCAGCGGCAAGAGTCGCAGTCACAATATTCTGATAGCCGGTACATCGACATAAATGACCTGAAAGTACACTTCTAATTTCGACTTCAGCAGGGTTTTGATTGTTGCGAAGTAGCTCGGTTAAGCTCATCAGAATCCCAGGAGTACAAAACCCACACTGCAAGCCATGCTCTTCCCAGAAGCTTTCTTGCAAAATTCCTAATTCGCCATTTGATTCCAAACTCTCAACAGTATTTATCTCTATTCCTTCTGCCTGAACGGCCAAGATTAGGCAACTTCTAGCCGATAGTCCATCTAACAAAACTGTGCATGCTCCACATACTCCATGCTCACAACCTAAATGCGTTCCTTTTAAATTGACCTCATGCCTAAGAAAATCAGCAAGTGTTAAACGAGGCTCAATAGTCGCTTTGTAAGCCCTACCGTTAATAGAGGTATTGACAATTATGGTCTTAAGAGTTTCAGGCATAAATTAGGCACTCCTTTCGATGGCTTCTTTAATTGCCTTGAATGTGAGTTCATGAGCAAGTTGTTTTCGGTACCAGGCCGGAATATTGGGATCATCAAATAGCTGTAATTCTGCACAACATGCAGCTGCCTGCCCTATAAGCGTATTAGTTGGGTATCGACCAAGTAATAAGTCTTCCGCTTTGCCAACTCGAAGTGGATATGGGCCCACCCCTCCCAACGCAACTGATACTCTTGAAATTGTTCCATCTCCTTTTGTCGTAACCAGTACGGCAGCAGATACGATTGCGAAATCTCCATCACGTCTTGCGAATTCGATAAAGGACCAGCCATGTCCTTGTGGCCAATGCTTAATTTTCACGAAAACTAATATTTCACCATCTTCAAGAGAGGTGGACATGAATCCGGTAAGAACTCAGCAATACCTATTTCCCGAATCCCCCTGAGACTTGCAATTCCGAGCACAGCATCATGTGCTAAGGCAATCAAGGAAAGTTCTGCAACAGAATCTTGGTGACAAAGACTTCCACCAATCGTTCCACGATTTCTTGTTTGTCGGTGGCCGACATTTAATATTCCATCTGCCATCAACGGGATACGTTGCCTAATTATTTTGGAAAATTCAATCTCACGCTGACGCGTCATCGCATTAATGGTGACTTGATCATCCGAGGTGGATATTCCCGATAACTCCTCGATTGAATTAAGATCGATTAAGTTTGAAGGAAATGTCAGACGAAGATTAAGCATGGGCATTAAAGACTGTCCTCCTGCTATGACCTTAGAATTTTCCAACTTTTCCATAAGGCTTAATGCTTCCTGCAAGCTATTTGGCCGATGGTATTCAAATATGGGTGGCTTCATTAATTTATATGCTGAATGAATATGGAAGTAATTTATTTAAATTAGAGGTTTGATTTCAAGATACCCTTGGGATGCTGATTCTAAAAACGCCGCGTCGTTGCCTGATCGATGGTAAGAGTTGTTTCAGTAGTCTCGACTTTGTGCACTTCTCAAGCGGATTCAACGTAAGCGAAGCCATCCTAAAATCGAACTAAAGCATGTTGTTTTCTCTATCAAGAGGCTCGAAGTACCAACATCAATAGGCCTTACAAGTCGGGCAGCGTCCATGAATTCGAAGGTAGGACTTCTGGGGAGCGACTGACTTTTATAGACAGACTCTTCCCTGATTTCCTGATCAACATAAATCAAATCCTTAAAGGTATGACTAACATGCACTTCAATTCTTTTTAAAAACTTCTCTGAAAATGGGAAATTTTCGCAGTAAATGATTTTTTGAAGGAAAAATTTAAGCTTCTTACTTAGCATGAATTCCAGACGCAACTTGGGCGTCAATTTCTTCTTGCGTTGCCTCGTGATGAGTGCCAACTTTTTCCGCCAGCAGCACTTTCAGATCAGGACGATCGCTAACGAGCCTATGCAATGCGTCAACGATATTGTCTAATTGTTCAACCGGAAATCCGACAAACTCATCTTCGGTTTTTACTTTCACAAAAAGCCGTCCACCATAACAACCCAACGTCGTAAGCATTTCACCTTGCTTAAATGGGCCAGCCATTACTATCGAGCAAGTTGAAGGTCCGGTAATCCCCTTTACCACTCCCCCCATGTGATACGTTGCGGCTCTGGCCAAGTAAAGTGCTTGCTTGGGGTTGCACATTAATACTACTACAATGCCACCCAATTGAGAGTCAAATGGACAGTTATCCAGGGGAGCATATGAGATAACGTTAACCGTCTCTTCATCGATCTTTATATAGAATTCGTTATTTCTTCGCGCCACCACTGGGCTTGGATACATACTCCTCCCTTTATCAGGATATTGACCAGCATACCAATCTCCGGTTTCCAGTCCTTTGAATGATTTTGTCATTCCCAAATAATGAGAGCCGTTTTTACATGTATGATTCGAAGACTTTGTGTGAAATACTTTACCTTCAAGCCTCGCAACATCGAGCATTGAGCAAGCCTTTGTATTTTCTTCCAACTGAGGTACCCCTTCTGGTGCCTCAGTACTAAACTGCACTGCGACTGGAACTGTTTCCAGATTTAATATTGATACCAATTTCTCACTTAAATTTTTATAATGTTCAAGATTTTTCATTTCAAGTCTCCGATTAAGTTGGGAATAAATTACATGCACATTTTGGATTACATAGTTTTAACTACTCATTTCCACTAATCTATTTTTTAAAACTAACTATACAGGTTAATCTGGCTAAAACTAAACATTAGTGACAGTCGTTTCAAAAAAGGGTGCGATATCAACTCGAACTTTTTCTTTCTCCTAGGCTACCGGCTCAAGCGCTGTCGCAAGGGTCGTCGCAGCAGTCTGACGGTGCAGTTCGGATCGGCGTCGCTCAGTTGCTGCGAAATCGAGTTTCAACGCCGAGTCAATAACGACTCCATAGACCTCGAACGCACGTTCAAGGGTGCAGAAGTCATCAAGTACATCTTCAAAACCTTAATTGCTGGCCGTTTCAGCGGGTCACCGTAGCCACCACCGCAGGGGGCGTAATAGCTCATACCACCGCCGGCCTTTACCTCGAGGTTTGAGAACTTCGCGTATGTTGACTCTACCTTTCCGTGGGCATCGAAGATATCGACTCTACCTACCGTGCCAGACGTGCCACCGAATGCACCCCAGGGAACGTCGAGATGACGCTCGGACTCATGTGTGATGAAACCATCTGTCAGAAGACGCTGAGTCTTCACGACACCGATGCCGCCACGGAACTCGCCAGCTCCTGGCATCACGTCGTCGCGCAACTCGTAGCGCTCACAGATCATCGGCAGATGCATGCCGAGATCCTCAATCGGGTTGTTACGAGTATTAGCCATCAGGTTATCGATCGAATCAGGACCATCCGACTCTGGCCGACCACCGTACGCACCTTCATTGACCTCAAGGAAAACCCAGTAGTCGCCGTCGTGCTTCAGGCCCGAATAGGCAGCAAATGACAATGTCGCCGAATTACCAGCAGTGGTACGCCTCGGCAGCACCGGCGACAGTGCGCGGATGATCAGATCGATCATCCGATTGCACTGCGTGAAGCGCGCTTCGGCAGCTGCCGGATAAATTGGGTTAAATATAGAGCCCAAAGGCGCCGTAACCTTGATCGGCCTGAACGAGCCTTCATTAGGTGGCATCTTTACATCCATCAAAGCAGAGTCGGTCAGCATGGCACGAAAAGCACAATAACACGCAGGCTTAGTCGACCCCTCAAATGGCACGTTAAAAGCAGTGGGCACCTGGGGGGACGAACCAGTCAGATCGACCTCGACATCGTCACCAGTTACACGCACACAGACCTTAATAGGCAGTGGCTTGTCACGATTACGGCCATCGTCGTCAAGAAACCCTTCGGCGAAGTACTCGCCGTCGGGAATCTCTCGGATGCGGCTACGCATCAACGACTCGGTATAGTCCATCAGCTGGGCTGATGCGCCGAACACGGTTTCCTTGCCGTAAACTTCGAGCAGTTCCTGGAAGCGGCGGGCGCCAAGTTGGGCCGAAGCGATCTGTGCATCGATGTCGTCCTTGGTCTGCTTGGCAGTGCGGCTATTGTGTGAGATAAACTGCCATATGCCTTCGTTGCGCTTTCCCTGCTCATAAAGCTTAATCCCGGCAAACAGCATGCCCTCAGCGAACACATCGGGCACATCGATGATTAGTCCCGGCGTCGCTGCGCCGATATCAACGTGGTGCGCAGTATTGACGGCGAATGCGGCGAGTTCCCCATGCCAAAAGATCGGTACTACGATACACAAATCAGGGCTATGGCTTGCTCCGTAGTAAGGATGGTTATGGATCACGACATCGCCATCGTGCCACTGCCCACCCTGCAGGCACTGAGCGATACCGCGCAGATAACCGGGGATCGAGCCGATATGCAGCGGTGATCCTTCCGACTCGGTCATAGTGTTAAAGTCTAAGTCGAATAGCCCCGCGCCAATATCCTGCGACTCGCGAATGATCGATGAGAACGACATACGGTACAGCACATGTGCCATCTCTTCGGCAATGGTGTGCAACGCGCCGCTCATAACCTGCAGCGTGATTGGGTCGACCTTTGTCGTGTTTTGAGTAGCCTTCATCAGAGTCTCCTTCAGGTAATAAGTCGGTTAATGTGAAGAGTGCCGCTGATGCCAACACGGGCGATATAGCCTGGAGGCACCAGGGTAGTCGAATCGTGCTGAACAATGATTGCAGGCCCAGGCACCTGGTGGCCAGCCTTCAACTTCGGTCGGTGATAGCGCGGTGTCGGGTAGGTCTTCCCATCGTCAAAGATCGTTGGGCGCTCATTAATAAGAGCTGTCGCGATGCTGCTGCCGTTGGCTTCCTCGACATTGGGCCAGAGCAAGCGAGGGGTCTTCGCTATGCCGATAATGCGCACCGTGACGATTTCGACGTCCACGTTATCATAAGCCCAACCGTAGTCTCGACGGTGCTGAGCGTGGAAGTTCTGCTTGACTGCATCAATGTTGGCCAGCGTCAGCGGACCTTCAGGAATCTCGGCACGCAATTCGAAGCCTTGTCCATGGTAGCGGCATTCAGCGATTCGCACGTAGCTCTGATTGTCAGCCACAACCTCGTCAGCTTCAAGACTGTCGCGGCACTGCCGAGTAAGCTCGTCGATCGCTTGATTGATGCGGTCCAGTCCGGTCTGCTGGGCGTTGTCGAGCACCATTAGCACCGAGCGAGCGAACTCGTATTGCATGTCCGTCTCGAGCAGCCCGATCGCAGCAGTTATGCCGGGTGCCGGCGGCACGATGACCTCCATCGCCGAGACTGCTTCAGCTAGAGCCACGCCGTTCAGAGGCCCTGCTCCGCCATAAGGAGCAAGCGCGAACTGACGCGGATCATAGCCCTTGGCGACCGAATTCGCTCGGATTGTTAATGACATGTTCGAATTCAAAATTCGGATTATTCCAAGAGCAGCCTCTTCGACTGTCATATTTAGTGGCTCGGAGATTTTCGTCTTGATTGCATGCCGGGCGAGGTCGGCGTCGATCTTCAGATTTCCGCCTAGGAAGTGGTCTGGGTCGAGTCGGCCGAGTACTACCTGCGCGTCAGTCACGGTTGGTTCAATACCGCCCTTTCCATAACACGCCGGACCAGGGTCGGCACCTGCTGAACGTGGGCCGACGCGGAACAAACCACCTTCATCTAAATAAGCGATCGAGCCTCCGCCGGCGCCCATCGTTGCGACATCGATCATCGGTGATAGCACCGGATACGCACCAACGTAACTGTCGCGCGGATTCATCACCGTAACCTTACCATCGGGAATGGTACTGAAGTCGGCCGATGTGCCACCGACATCTACGGTGATAAGGTTCTTCGTACCTGTGATCTCCCCCAGCCAGCGACCACCCATCACGCCGCCAGCCAGCCCCGACATCAGTATGGAGACCGCCTCGCGCGAACATTTATCGACGGTGGAGATACCGCCATTACTCTGCATAATCCGCAGTTGCGGGTTAAGGCCCGTCTCCTTGAGCTTTTGCTCGAGGTTCTTCAGGTAGTGCGAAGTCTTTGGGCCGACAAATGCATTCATCGCTGTGGTCGAGAAACGCTCGTACTCGCGCATCACATTGGCGATTTCCGACGAGCACGACACGTAGGCCTCGGGTATTACCTCCTGCACAATCGCTTTTGCGCGCTGTTCGTGCTCGTTGTTCAGGAACGAATACAAGAAGCATACGATAACTGACCTAATGTCTCGAGCCTTCAATAACTCTGCAGCAGCACGCACCTCATTGTCGTTCAGTGGTACGAAGATATCTCCGGTTGGCGGTATCAGCTGTTCAGTGATCGGGATTCGGTTGCGGCGCTTCACCAGTGGTTTGGATTGCCATGGCACGTCAAACTGTAACGAGAAATTGTGTTGCCGCTTGTGCCTTCCAATGTGTAGGATATCTCGAAAGCCACGCGTGGTAAGCATTCCGACCTCAGCGCCATTGTTTTCGATCGTAATATTGGTTGCGATAGTGGTACCGTGCACAATCATGCGCACATCACCTGGCGAGATACCGGCAATGCGACAAATCTCCAGAACACCTTTCAGAACTCCTTCGGACTGGTCTGCAGGTGTGCTGGCCACCTTGTGCAAAAAGATGCGTGAGTTGCCCCCGCCTACGCCACCAGTCTCTAGAACCAAATCGGTGAACGTGCCACCGACGTCAACGCCAATTCTTGTCATGTATCTATCCCTTTCAGGTATAACTAGGGGTGAACCGAGAGCTTGGCCTGGCCGATTCGGTCTAGATATTTCAGACAGGTCTCCGTAGTCTCGACGTCGCCGAACTTAGCATCGATGTCGAACAGGTTCCAGAGCACAGCTCCTGGTACGCGGTCGCCGATGGCCTCTTTCACCGCAATCGTTCGGAATCCATCGGCAAGACCGTCACATATGGTCTCGCGGACGCAGGCCGAAGCGGTAACACCGGTAATAAGGATTGTGTCAACTCCGGCGGCCCGCAGGTAGCCGGCTAGATAGGTGCCATGAAACGCGCTTGCTCGCTTCTTAACCAACAATTGCTCGCCTTCAATCGGAGCAATGCGCGAGTCGATCGCCCATAGCTCTGGATCGCTCTGTGCCACCACCTCGATCGGTATCTTGTTATGCCAAAGACCCATGTCAGTGTTCGGGTTCTTACGATCTGTGATCTGGTAACAGGTAGTTACGTGCACGACAGGAAAGTCGTACTTGCGAAAACCCTTGAGTAGCGCCTGCATCGAGGGAATGATCTGGTCATCGACATGCTCGCAGGTAAATGGATTCCCAGGACGAGTCCACGCGTTAGCTATCGACGCTAATC
>RFMZ01000254.1 GCA_009927445.1 Betaproteobacteria bacterium | reverse complement strand
TTTTCGTCGAATTTAAAATTTTTTGACTGATATTAAACCCCGTTGATATTCTTATCAAGAATGTAATTACATTATTCCTTTTCAATTCCGGCTTTTCTGATAATTTCACCAATAACTGGAGACTCTTGTCTAGATAGTTCAAAAACTTTACCTGGTTCACTATGTAAGGGATTGACTCCAAGTTTTTCAAAAGAATCTCTAATTTCTGTGGAAACCATAATCTTGCCAAGTTCTTGATTAATTCTATCAATTATGCTACTAGGTACTCCTTTTGGGGCTACGATAGCCCACCAATTTCCAGATACGAAGTTTGGGTAGCCCAGTTCAACCATTGTAGGTAGGTCCGGAAAAGTAGTTGATCTTTGAGGCGAGGTTACGGCAAGAGCACGTAATTTATTCGCTTTAATAAAGCTAACTGCTAGTGCCATTTCTGCAAATATCATTTGTGTTTGTCCTGCAACTAAATCTGCAACTGCAACACCTGTTCCTTTGTAAGGAATATGGAGAATATCTAAATTTACAGTTGTTTTATACATTTCCCCCGCAATATGCGATGGCGTACCTCTACCACCTGATCCATAATTAAGCTGCCCGGGCTTTGACTTGAAAAGCGCAGTAAGTTCAGCTACATTTTTAGCAGGAACACTAGGGTGGACTACTAGAGCTTGACAACCAAAAGCAACGAGGGATATGGGGCTAAAGTCCCTATACCAATCATAGTTTAATTGCTTAAATAGATGCGGATTATTTACTGCAGTACCATTATTAGAAAGTAAAAGAGTGTAGCCGTCTGGAGCAGATTTTGCCGCGATTTCATGACCAATATTTCCACTAGCTCCAGGGCGATTGTCAATAATGACTGGCTGTCCTAGAGCCTCTCCTAGTTTTTGAGCCATGAGTCGTCCAAGAATATCGCTCGTTCCCCCTGGTGGGAATGGTGCTATGAATTTAATTGGTCGATTTGGGTAATTTGACTGAGCATTAGCTAAAGATGTTCCTAAAAGAATAATGCCAAATAAAGCTCCCAGAAAATAGTTCAGTCGAGATTTGAAAAAATTCAGCATGATGAATATCCTAATAAAAGTGACAGTTTCTGGAGAAAAAATGTTTAGTAGCTAAGTTATTAACCTCAGTATCATGATTAATTTTTATTAATTCTATTAGGACAACTCCTATGTTTTGAAGTAAGCAATATAATTTCTCTGGTAGGTCTGGTAAACATTCAGATATTTAACTCGGTAAAACGTAAACCGTTCATCTCATGACTCATATCGTATAAATAACTATATGAGCAATAAAAGTAACAAGTGAGATAAGTACGAAGTCCTTAGTTTAATCTCGCAGGAAATGCTGCAGATGAAATGCCGCCGATATAAAACAGATGATGAGAAGCACCAAACACGAAGTGGGGCTTAGTACTAAAAATGATCATAACGAGGACGAGCAATTCATCAGATTTCATTGGATCTATATTAATTTAATAATATCAATTTGACTTGCGCATGGGGTGCAATAGGGGAGTGATACCCTAAAAAATCTTTATTTAGTTGATTGATGAAGTTTTTGTTTGATATGGGATTGATTTTTATATTGCTTACATAGTACTTGCATGGCTTTAAAATAGAAAAAGGCTTCGAAGGTGATTTGCCTTGGAAGCCTTTTTACTATTGGTTGCGGGGATAGGATTTGAACCTATGACCTTCGGGTTATGAGCCCGACGAGCTGCCAGACTGCTCCACCCCGCGTCTGTTCTGTACTAAGTCTGTTACTATATCACACTTTACTCTAGAAGCAAGGTTTGGCAGGAGGTATAAGTTAATTATTAAACAAAGGGGCTTTGAATATTTTCTTGTTCAAAGATCACTTTAATCATACCTTGGAACTTTCTTCGGATATGCGCTTGGTATTGGGGCATTACTTTTAAACGGCAGCGCAGGGTTATAGAGGATTCAGACAGAGTTTCAACTCCGGCAATCTCTAAATCATCCAAAATCATTTTCTTTAATGTTGGATCATTGCGCAGAGTTTGAGCAATTTTTTTAAGAGCACTATTCGCATCAGCAATGTCTTGTTTGGAGGAAATAATGACATCCATGACTGCATAGGAAAAATTTCTAGTACGATTGGTGACAACGGTGATGGCGCTATTGGGTACAAAGTGAACTATTCCCTCATAATCCCTTAGGCGAATATAGCGTAGAGTCACTTCTTCGACGGTGCCATTTTTTCCGGCTATTTCGACGATATCACCTTGTCTGATTTGATCTTCTAACAGCATAACAAAGCCGGTAAAGTAATCTTTGACGAGCGTTTGAGCACCAAAGCCAATTGCTACTCCAGCTAAACCAGCTGTAGCTATTAACGGCGCTACGGAGACTCCGACAGTCGATAATATAATCATTACACTCAAGGCCAGTATCCCAACTGATGTTACATATCGCAGTACCCTAGAAAGAGTTTGAACTCTTTGCACATCGTCGCCATGAGAACGATTACTGACTTGGTTTCAATGTTGCTTATTAATTGATGACTAGCCTTAAAAATTAGCCAAGTACACAGAACTATAAAACCAATTTCTAAAGTAATAAAAATGATATCCACCCATGCGATTAATTCGCCTAGGTGGTATTTTTCTAGAAGTTTTATGACAGAGGTTTTCATATTGAAAAATCAGTTTAAAAATTAATGCAGGCATATCGCAAAGTAAGATAATGTAATTTTCTTCCTTTAGATTGACATTATGCTACGTTCCTTTGAGTTTGCTTCCGATTTAGGCTTTGATATTTATGCTGTCGATACGGGATTTGTTCGACCAGAATTTGACGCCTCATATATCGTTGCAAATCGCAATCAGGCCGGCACAGGCCTAGAAATGTCGCTGGCGGTTATTGATGTTGGTCCGAATGCTGCGGTATCGCGTATTTTGCAGACTATCCAAGAACTGGGCTGTCAGAGTACTCAAGTTGCATACTTAATCTTAACGCATATTCATTTAGATCATGCGGGTGGGGCTGGGTTGTTGATGCAAGAGTGTCCAAATGCGAAGTTGATCGTGCATCCAAGGGGGGCAAGACATATGATTGATCCCTCTGCATTAATTGCTAGCGCTTTAGCAGTTCATGGTCAAGAGCATGTAGATCAGGAGTACGGGCAGATTTTACCAATTCCGGCGACTCGGGTTATAGAATCCTTTGACGGCTTGAAGATTGATTTAGGTAGCCGAGTTTTGGAGTGTTTTGCAACTCCGGGCCATGCAAAGCATCATATTTGTATTTGGGATGAGCTGAGTTCGGGCATGTTTACGGGCGATACCTTTGGCTTATCGTATCGGGAGTTTGATACTGACCAAGGGGCTTTTATCATGCCCACATCGTCTCCGGTTCATTTTGATCCGCAAGCGCTTAGAGACTCTTTACAAAAGATCATGCAATTTAAGCCGAACAGGATATATGTCACGCACTATAGTGCGGTAGAAAATGTACCTCGGTTGTATCAGAATTTTTTACGAATTTTGTCCGAAGTTGAGGTCTTAGGAAAGCGTTTTGCCCTAGATCCACAGCGTCACGACTTGTTTAAAAAAGGGCTGTTAAGTCTTTATATACAGGAGCTTAGGATAATGGGTTGTGAACTATCCGAGGCCCAAGTAGACGAATTATTAGGCATGGATATTGAATTAAATGCCCAAGGCATGGGAATTTGGTTAGACGCATTGCAGACTTGAAGATGGCTTGGGTTTACAATCAGAAAACTTCCAATCAAGGTATATATGTCCCTGAGTAATCCTGAGTATTCTGAGTCAAAGATTTTAAGACCGATCAATCTGCATCACGGTGATCATGCTCATAAAGGTAGTTTAAGAACTTTAATGTTAGGTGCCATCGGAGTTGTCTTTGGCGACATTGCGACGAGTCCTTTATATGCACTGAAAGAATGTTTTAGTCCGCAACACGGTATCCCCTTTTCGAATGAGGCGGTATTTGGTGTCATTTCGATGGTGTTTTGGGCTTTTATGGTGGTTGTCTCTATTAAGTATGTGATGTTTATCATGCGCGCTAGTAATAATGGCGAGGGTGGTATTTTGGCCTTAATGGCCTTAGCCCTTCGAACTGTGCCCGTAGGATCTAAATCTGCGATGGCAATTATGATGCTTGGGGTATTTGGGGCCGCCATGTTTTATGGTGACGCGGTCATTACACCGGCTATTTCTGTTCTCTCAGCGGTTGAGGGTTTAGAGGTGGTTTCACCCGAATTAAAGCGTTTTGTTATTCCGATTACCTTAATTATTTTAATTGGTCTATTTTTAATTCAGAAGCGAGGAACTTCGGTCGTTGGGATATTATTTGGCCCGATCATGGTTATCTGGTTTTTAGTATTAGGTCTGATGGGCTTAGTTAACATTGTTGATTACCCGCAAATCCTAGCGGCTGTTAATCCCTACTTCGCGTATATATTCTTATATGAGCACTCTTTAGAGGCGTTCATTGTTTTAGGGGCGGTATTCTTAGTGCTGACTGGCGCAGAAGCTTTATATACGGATATGGGGCATTTTGGAATCAAGCCAATTCGATATGTTTGGTTTTTTATTACCTTACCTTGTTTACTGCTGAATTATTTTGGTCAAGGTGCTTTTCTGATTAATAACCCGGAAGCAATTGTGAACCCATTCTTTTTAATGGTTCCTGAGACTGTGACATTTGCTCTTGTTTTATTAGCGACTGTAGCCACGGTGATTGCCTCCCAGGCGGTAATTTCCGGGACCTATTCGATGACTAGCCAAGCCATTTTGCTAGGCTTTATTCCAAAAATGAAAATTTCTTATACATCGGATAACGAAATTGGGCAGATTTATATGCCAACGATTAATTGGCTTTTATTATTTATGGTTGTGGTGGTGGTTGTAACTTTTAAGAGCTCAGAAAATTTAGCTGCCGCATATGGCATTGCAGTAACCACGACGATGATTATTGACACGATATTAGCTGCGATTGTGATGAGTGTTGTTTGGAAATGGAATCCAACCTTTATTGCCCTCGTAATTGGTGCATTCATTGCTGTGGATTTATCCTTTTTCTCGGCCAATTTGTTAAAGATTGCTGAGGGTGGATGGTTCCCGATTTTAGTAGGCAGTATTTGTTTTCTATTTTTAATGACATGGTATCAAGGCCGTAAAATTTTACGAGAGAAGGCTATTGAGAAGGGTATTCCACTCGATGGGTTTGTTAAATCCTTGCAGGCACATCCGCCGCATCGGGTAGAGGGGACTGCAGTATTTTTAACTGCGCACGTTGATTTTGTACCAGTAGCGATGTTGCATAATTTAAAGCACAATCGCATTTTGCATGAGCGCATTATTTTTCTCAAGATTAGCACATGGGACGTGCCATATGTGGAGGAGTCGGAGCGGATTACGTTTAAGGATATGGGCAGTGAGATGTATTTAGCCAGGGCCATCTATGGCTTTAAAGAAACCCCTGATATGTTGCAGATCTTAAATGATTTAGCGAAATACAATAATTTAGAATGTGACTTGATGGAGACTTCATTCTTTTTAGCAAGAGATACGGTGATTGCATCGGCGATGCCGGGTATGCCTTTATGGCGTGAAAAGATTTTTGCTTGGATGTTTCAGAATGCCGCTAAGCCATCGGATTTTTATCAGATTCCGACCAATCGGGTGGTTGAGTTAGGGGCTAAAATCGAAATTTAATGCTGGTAATTGTAGATGGCTGGAGCAGTTCTGATTCATGCCATCAACAAATCGTCTACTAAAAAGCAGTTGATTAAAAAGCGGAGATACCAGTAATCGCCCTGCCTAGGATGAGGGCATGGATATCATGCGTGCCTTCATAGGTATTGACCACCTCTAGGTTCAGGAGATGACGGATGATGCCATATTCGTCGGAGATGCCATTGCCGCCATGCATATCCCTTGCCATTCGCGCGATATCAAGGGCTTTACCACTCGAATTCCGTTTCATAATCGAGGTGATTTCTGGGGTAGCGGTTCCCTCATCTTTCATTCTTCCTAGGCGCAAGCAGCCCTGCAAGGCAAGACAAATATCAGTTTGCATATCGGCTAATTTTTTCTGGATGAGTTGATTCGCCGCGAGTGGTTTAGCAAATTGTTGGCGATCTAGGGTGTATTGGCGACTTGCACTTAAGCAAAACTCTGCCGCGCCCATAGTGCCCCATGCGATCCCATACCGAGCGGAGTTCAAACAGGTAAAAGGACCTTTAAGACCAGATACATTGGGGAGTTCATTTTCATGAGGGACAAAAACTTCGTCCATCACGACTTCCCCGGTAATGGAGGCACGCAATCCCATTTTCCCTGCCATTAAGGGGGCCGAGAGGCCTTTCATCCCTTTTTCAAGCAGATAGCCCCGGATCACACCATCATCATTTTTAGCCCAGATGACAAATAGATCGGCAATGGGCGCATTGGAGATCCAAATTTTTGAGCCACTCAGGCTAAATCCACCTGGAACGGATTTAGCGCGGGTAATCATACTACCTGGATCGGATCCATGGTTAGGTTCTGTTAGTCCAAAGCAACCGATGAGTTCGCCGGTTGCTAGGCGGGGCAAAAAGCGTTTCTTTTGTTCTTCGCTACCGAATTCATTGATGGGCACCATGACGAGGGAGGATTGCACGCTCATCATGGAGCGGTAACCAGAGTCGACGCGTTCGACTTCTCTAGCGATCAGGCCATAGCAAACATAGTTTAATTCTGAGCCACCGTATTCCGAGGGGATGGTTGGTCCGAGTAGGCCAAGGCTACCCATTTCTTGAAAGATGCCAGGATCACAGGTTTCATTGCGAAAGGCATCTAAGATTCTAGGCGCGAGTTGTCCTTGGGCATAATCTCTGGCGGCTTCCATAACCATGCGCTCTTCGGAACTTAATTGCTGGGTTAGAAGAAGTGGGTCTTCCCAAGAAAAAATTGGTTTCGCAGATTTAGTAGACATGCCATCTTTCGTAGTTTTCAATTTTTGTGTGGACTAGTAAATTAGTTTAGACTAAGTTACCCAAATATCTATTATAAATTACAAATAACATCAAACTGTAAACTATGACAAAAAGAACATTTCGATACTATGATGTCATCGTTGTAGCATTTGTGACAGTTTTACTTTGTGCCAATTTAATCGGTGCAGGAAAAGCCGCCCAAGCTGACTTACCTTTGCTCGGCACGGTTGTCTTTGGAGCGGGCATCCTATTCTTCCCCATCTCTTATGTGTTTAGCGATATTTTGACTGAGGTATACGGTTATGCCTACGATCGAAGAGCGGTTTGGTGTGGCTTTGGAGCACTTATTTTTGCAACCTTGATGTCTATCATTGTGCTTCATCTAACACCAGCACCCGGTGAATACAACAGCCAATTACAAGATGGCTTGCAAGCAGTTTTTGGTAATACCTGGAGAATTGTCATCGGCTCTATGACAGCCTTTTGGTGTGGAAGTTTAATCAATGCATATGTTTTGGCCAAGATGAAGATTTGGTCGAATGGTAAGTATTTATGGATGCGTATGATTGGTTCAACGGCTGCAGGGGAACTGGTTGACTCTGCGATTTTTTACTTTGTAGCTTTTTATGGAATTTGGTCGACTCAGCAAGTTATTGAGGTTGCACTAGCCCAGTACGTTTTAAAAACTGGTTGGGAAATCTTGGCGGTACCATTTACATACCGTATTGTGCAATGGCTAAAAGAAAAAGAGTCGGTTGATCATTATGATGTTACAACGAACTTTAATCCATTTAAAGCGAGTCTTTAGTTAGCAAGTAGATTACTTGGCTAGTCTTCGGTAGTCGAGAAGAGTCGGGTATTGGCCGCTTGGTCTAGGCCAAGGGCCTCTTTTAAAAAAGGTAGTACATCTTCTAACATTTGCTGCAATTGCCATGGGGGATTGATAACCCACATACCACTGGCAGCTAGGCCACTGCTAGTAGTCATTTGCTTGATTTGTAGTTCTGCTTGTAAGTAGGGTAAGTTTTTTTCAGTACAAAATGCTTGCAATTTTTTGGGTAAATTTTGGGCATTTTTATTTGTCAGGATAGGATACCAAACCAAGTACACGCCTGTAGCAAAACGTTTTATGGCTGATTCAAGAGCACGCATTACGAAGAGATAATCTTGTTGATCTTCATAAGAAGGATCGATCAAACAAAGTCCTCGACGCGTTGGTGGTGGTAAAAATGCTTTTAGACCATTAAAGCCATTGCTGTGCTGTATTTGAATATCTTGCCTGGCCAAGTTCTGACTCTGTTGATAGTGTTTTATATCTTTTTGTAAAAGAGGAAAATCGCTAGGATGTAATTCAAAAAGGCGCAGTTTATCGTCTTGGCGCAGCGTTTGTAAAAAGAGTTGTGATGAACCCGGATAGTAACGGATTTGTTCTTTGCTAAGATTGTGTCGCAATATTTCTTGCAAATAATCATCAATACCCTGGGGCACGGAAATATTTTTATTCTGGTAATAGGTATTTAAGGCAAGAATACCTTCATGCGCTTCTTGACTAGTCATCGCAAAACGGTCTTCTAAATCATATAGACCTGCACCAGCATGCGTGTCAATGAGCAGCAGGGGTGTTGGTTTTTTGTGGAGAAGGCGAATCGTCGCTAAGAGGGTAATATGCTTTAGTACGTCCGCATGATTACCTGCATGAAATCCATGACGATAACTAAACATGGGTATTTATTTAGCTTGACTTTTTTATCTGCATCAACTGCCTAGCGATAATCATCCAGGTTGTTAAAACAATTAAAACGAGGATATTTTGAATCGGGCGATTCATGAGAAAGTCTAGAGTCTCAAAAATCAGCATATACAAACAAAATACACTTGCCAACAAGACGACTTTGGCTGGCCAGGCTGATAGTGCCAGATATTTGCTAGGTACTAGGTTAATGAGTAAAGGTCCAACGAGGCCGCAGCACATGCCAACTGCTGAGCCTATTAGGACATCTTCTACCCAGTGCGCACCAACTGCAATTCTGGATAAGCCAGCTGCGATAGCTGGCAAAATAAGCCAATACCAACGACTTCTCTGGATTTTTGGGATGGTGTAAAGAATAGCAAAAGCGATCGTAAAGGCAGTCATCGTATGGCCAGAAGGCATACCATTACTCAGGAGTGGTTGGTCGATCAGATGAAACAGTTGATGGTCGATGATGCCAGCTGGACGAGGGGTATCAGCCCAGCTCTTCAGCCACATCGATATTAAAGCAGCGCATAGGCCAGAAATTAAACAAGCATAGAAATTTTTTGGAGCCACTAGTAAAAGTGGGAGTGTCAAAGCAAAAAGTGCCCAGCCGTTTCCGAACAGGGATAGTCCAGTCCAAAGGATATCTGGATAATTGCTAGTGTACGTATTAATGCGTAAAAACCAAGCTTGATTATCGACCGACTGAAAAAAAAGTAACCAGATTGCAAATGGGGTAAATGGCCACAGAAGAACGTAGGGCGTAAAAATTCGCTCGGACATGGGTTTGATGAACTGATTCATCTTTAATCAAGCTTTGTAGATAAAGGTACTGGATTTAACCAAGTTTGCATCGCTTTTAAAACTTCCGAAACTTGAATCACTTGCAGGCATTGATTATCGATGCAGGGTGTCTTGCGGTGGTTGGCAGCACTCACGCAGGGTGAGCAGGCTAGCTGCGCATAGATCGGAATTGATTTACCAAGGGAGCCATACAAGGCTGGAGTTTCAGGGCCATACAAAACAACTGTTGGTAAAGGAGTCACTGCAGAAAAGTGGCCCGGCCCAGAGTCATTAGTCACCAGCACATCGGATACATGGTACAGCGCAGGGAGTTCTTCGAATTGCACATGGCCAGCAAAATTAATCACTACAGGTAGATTAACCATGGTGCGGATATGTTCAGCATAGGCGATTTCACTCGGTGAGCCCGTAATTAAAAAGAGTGCTTCTGGCCAGCATTTTGCAGCCTCGATGATTAATTCAGCAAAGCGTTGTGGAGCCCAGCGCCTCTGAGGTAGCAGATCGCTGGCATTGGGATTGATTAAGATAATTTTTTGGGGTAGGGTCACTGGCCCGACTGATCGATTGGACGCTGCCAGGGCGGTTTTAATGCGTTGGGCAATGATTTCTTTTTCTAATGGAGTAACAGTTGCTTGCGCGAGTCGGACGGCATGATCCGGTATGTGAACCTTCGAGAAGGGTAATTCGATTTGGTTGGCAAAGGCGGCATGCACGAGTGCTAAAAAGTTCTTACTAATATGCAGATGGGGGTTGTAATGGACCGCATGGGTAAGTAATTTTCCACGCCACAAGCCTTCCCCATGAAAGATATGGTACCCAACGCGTTTCGAGGCTCCTGAGCAACCGGTTAAAAGAGCTGTAAAGCGCGAAAAAAGCTCTAAATCGATGACCGTATCAATCCGCAGAATGCGCAGACGAATGAGGACTTTTAAAGTGCTAAAGAAGAGTGGTAATAGACCACTAGAATCGATAGTTAGGATATGGGCTTTGGGAACGGTTTGGAGGAGATTTAAGCTGGCTTCATTACTTTTAAAAATTAAAAAATAGATTGATGCGCCCCGTCGGATAGTTTCTCGCATGGCAGGGTCAACGAGAATAGCGCTCCCCATTTCGGAGAGTTCGATAAATAACACCCGTTTAGGGGGTTTGAGTGGGGAAGTCCATAGGCTTCGAATCAGGTCGGACAAGAAAACCAGCGGAGTGAGGATGGCGCATAACGGCACACCGATTAGGTGATCGATTCGTCGCATGGTATCAACACGAATTGTCATGCCAACATTATGACAGGTGTTCGTTTTTCCTGAGCATTAATTGGTAGGTGCCTGGTAAATAATTGACGATAGTCAGGAGCCCATAAAAGATCGAGGCAAGGATAATAAGGCTTGCGTCGATATCCCATAAGCCAAGAATAGCAGCCACCGATGTCTCCCGGATGCCCCAACCAGAGATGCTGATGGGGAGGATCATTAGTAAGGCCATGGCAGGAATAGCAATCAAGAGAGCCTCGATTGGGACACGAACTTGGCAAGCCTCTAAACATGCTAAAAATGCCAAAACATTTAAATAATGTATGCCAGTTGCAACAGGAATTTGGATGAGATTATAGGGCGCACCCCAAGCAAAGATTGTTGGGTTAAAGCTTTGCTTCGCTTGTATTTTTTGGAGTAACTGTTGGTACAAAGAGCGAGTTTGAGGGATATATAAAAGAAGGCTGATCAGACTTGCTCCGAGTAGCATAATCAGTAATACAGTCCAGCCAAGACTAGGCACCCACTCGCCTAGCATAGCCCCACCGATCCCTAGTCCAATGGCACCTAAAAGACAACTACCAGCAAGCCCCAAAGATCGGTCTAGAGCCACATTGATAAAAGATACCGATAAATTAGCATCATAAGTAGCTTGTTTTTTACTGGCTTGATGGGCCTTGAGAGCGCGATAACTATCTCCTCCAAGAGTAGATGGCAGGCCTTGATTAATCAGCCCACCAGCAAAGTACCAAAGTACACAATCTTGGAAAGAGTTCTTACTACTTCTACGCATGATAAGTGCCCAGCGTAGTCCCGATAGAATCGTACAAAAAAACATTAGTACTAGAGCAAGCAACAACCAGATTGGTTTAATGAAAGGTAGCGCTAATTGAATTTTGTGCCAGTCAATATTAGAGAAGGCGTAGAGTAGTAATAGACACGAAAATACAATCCGTATGAGAGGTGAATATCGTTTCCAATGACTTGGATTTGGAGCATTATTTGTTAGCTTGCTCATCATTTTTTTCTGGGCTTCTCATTGGATTAGATTGTCCTTGCCAGTTTTTGCAGAGGAAAAATTCAAATTGGGATAGATCATTACCGAAGCGATTAATCGTTAAAGCGTCAATGGACTTACAAGCCTCAAAGGCGTTTTTTTGAATGGGTAACTCAAAGGACATTTGGGACCAGTTGAGCAAGATTGCTGAGGATCCTATCGGGAGTTCACCAAACCACAGATCAAATTGATCTTGTCGATTATCGAGGACAAAGACTGGTAATGGTTTGGCATACCATGCAGTGCGACTGCCCAAAGTCCAATTTTGGACAGCAAGGTTTGTAGTCTGATGTAGTTGACTCAGTTCTTGTAATTTTTCACCAGTCCGACTCCAACCATAGAGGTCTGCAATTGGATTTTTTTTGCCAAGTTGATCATGCATGGAGACGGTTGGAACTCCGCCAAAAAATAGAAAAGTAAAGCCAGCAAGACATAGGCCTAGTTGAAGGCTAATAAAAATTCTAATCCAAAATCGACGATGCATCGCCCAGGCATTTGCTAAACCAATTGCGCCAAAAGGAGCAAGTGCAACCCAGGCAGGTGAAGTCCAGTGCGGCAAGCTACTGCCAC
This sequence comes from Betaproteobacteria bacterium, assembly GCA_009927445.1. Classification (GTDB taxonomy): domain Bacteria; phylum Pseudomonadota; class Gammaproteobacteria; order Burkholderiales; family Burkholderiaceae; genus Polynucleobacter. The sequence continues at coordinate 34,975 of RFMZ01000254.1, read as the reverse complement.
CTCCAGATTGAATGGTGAAGATTATGAAGGGGATGAAAAAAAAGCTCAGCAAACAAGTTGGGCTTTGCAAAAAGCGTCGATAGGTCCAGATAATACCAAGGATGGAGAGTAATCCAAAACATATTACTTGGTTGAGTAAGAAGCTAAATATACGGCTAAATTTCCACTCACCGCCAGCTCCATGACTCAATTGATAAGCAAAAGAAATCCAGTCGTTCTGATAATTCCAGATCCAGATTGGCAGAGTCAGTCCTGCTGCGATGCCTAGGCAAAGCCATAAGCCTGGTCTTTTAAAGATCAATAGTCCATGCCAGGTCATCAAGCAAACTGGAATACCAATCGCAAAGAAGATGGAGGTATATTTAGCGAGTGCTGATAGGCCCAATACAAAACCAAGGATGATCCAGTCGTGGAGATCTTGGGGTTTTGTGTGATATTGAGACTGGCTGATTCGCAGAGTCAGAAGGATCATTGCTGGCACCAGAGCGATCAGTAGCGTATCTGGTAGGAGTCCAACGGCTAAAACATGCATTATCGGAGCCGCCAAGAGAATCAGGGCAGTCCACCAATGAACTGATTTTAAGCTTGGCTGGTCAAAAGAGTCTTGAAATATATAAACCAGATTTTTAGATATTTCCATGCTGATTAAAATACAAATTAACCAGAGTAATTGGGGTATTAAACGTATGACACCATCGGACAGGTTTAGCCAAACCGGGAAAAATTGTATCCAACCAACCAAGGGAGGGTGATCAAAGTAACTCCAATCCAGATGTTCTGCGTATAAGGCGTAGTGTGCCTCATCGACTGAAAAGTCGAGAAGAAATCCAAAGATAAAATGAATGATGACAGAAAGTCCCAGGACTGTGGCTGTAAATTTTGTCCAAGAAATTGACTGTCCCATCTATTTATTTAGGCGGATGGGTTTTTAGAATCTAAAAAACTATCTAGGCGATAGGTCAGGACTAGCGTGTCGCGCCAAGATTGGCCAGGTTGATTGCGATCAATAGGTTGGATAGGGGTTGTTTCATGCAGTACTTTTTGATCATCGAGTAAGAGAATACTCAGTGGTGTATCTAAAGTAAAGCGTTGGCCGTGGGGACTATGAGTAGCGAAGACGCGTGTTTCACCCCCTTTGATAGCTTGTCGATCGATTAAGAGAACAGCTACAAAATTGACACCATCGCGGTGAGCGCCTTCCGGGGTGGGGCGACCAATACCCCCTATCGTATCAATCCGAAATTGATGGATTTCAACAAACCACGTTGGCTTTTGGGATGTGTTGCGGGTGGGGCTATTTATTTGGGTTGCTGAGAAAATATCACCCAGTTGCAAAAGGAGACTTTGCAGAGCAGGGTGATCGATAAATGCATCATCACAAGGCGTGAACCACCGATCCATGCCACCGTGCAGGGCATTATAGGATGTTGGTTGAAAATGCGGTCGGTAGGGAACTATAGTCAGATCATGGTGGTTAATCAAAACGCTCGCGTGTTTACGCTGACGATACTTGCCACCATCTTTTAAATATTGATCAGGCTCGAGGTGTTGCCAAAATAATGCCAACTCATCCCAGGATTGACGGGGGCATTGGCACAGATTAAGCAGGTCATCAGCCTGCAGTAGAGCAAAGCCATCTTGTTGCAGTGCTAAAGTTGCGCTTGCTAGGGGCGTATAAGGAGGAGAAAAAGAAATCATTGGCAGTCAGCCTACTATTTTATATCCAATGAGTATGCCATGTAAAATCTCCTGGCACTGCACTGACAAGGGTTTTGAAAAGCTATGGGAATAATTAAGGCCTTGCTTGGTGGCGTAACTTGTAATAGTAACCAATTCGCCAAAGAAGGAGGATAAAGAGGATTGCAATATACACGTTCACTGTAGTTGTGTCATTTTTTGAGGCTTTATGTAACCAGTAATGCAGAGGTGCTAAAAGTGCGATCAGATAAATTAGTTGATGGAGTTGCGCCCATTTACGACCTAAACGTTTTTGCATGGCTTTAGTTGAAGTGATCGCTAGGGGTAAAAGGCAAAGAAAGGCAAGCAGTCCAACTGTGATGTAGGTGCGTTTGAAGAGGTCCTGGTAGATTGCATTCCAATCAAAATAATGGTCCAAAATAATCCATGTCAAGAGATGGATGGCTGCATAGAAAAAACAAAATAAGCCGAACAAGCGCCGCAACTTGAGAAGATCGTTCCAGCCACTCAATTTACGTAAGGGGGTAATGGCAAGGGTTAAGCACAGCATAATAAGTGCCCATGAGCCGGTAAAACGCGTAATGAGCTCGATCGGGTTAGCTGTTAATTGATCAGAAACACCAAACCACACTAGGCGGATGAGGGGCGATAAGCAAAAAGCAATAGCTACCAATCGCAGGGTTTGGTAGCTAACAAGAGAATTAGTAATTTTTACGAAGATCCATTCCGGCATAGAGCGAGGCGACTTGATCGGCATAGCCATTCATCATCAGTGTTTTTCGTTTGGGGGCGAAGAAGCCCTTGTCATCTCCAATCCGACGTTCTGAGGCTTGTGACCACCGAGGATGGTCGACTTCTGGGTTGACATTCGAGTAAAACCCATATTCGGAAGGAATACTGATCATCCAGCTACTTTTGGGCATTTGCTCGACAAAGCGGATTTTAACGAGTGACTTGGCGCTTTTAAAACCATATTTCCAAGGCACCACCAGTCGGACTGGAGCGCCATTTTGTTTAGGAAGTACTTCGCCATACAGTCCCAGAGTGAGGAGTGTCAGGGGATGGTTGGCTTCATCAAGCCGCAGGGCTTCAGTATATGGCCACTGGATCACATTGCTTTTAAGCCCTGGCATTTGGTTTTTATCAGCAAGGGTTGTGAATTCAACAAACTTAGCGGAGGTTTGGGGTTCAACTTGTTTAATGAGGGCAGATAGAGGAAAGCCGTTCCAAGGAATTCCCATGGACCAGCCCTCGACACAGCGCATCCGGTATACGCGTTCTTCGATCGGGGCTAATTTCAGGAGGTCATCGATATCGAAGGTTCGGGGTTTATTCACGAGACCTTCGACGCTAACTTTCCAGGGCTTGGTTTGGAGTGATCCAGCATACATTTTTGGATCTTCTTTATCAGTTCCGAATTCATAAAAGTTGTTATAGCTAGTTACGTCTTTGTAAGACGTTGACTTTTCTAAGATCACGTAATTGGTATTGGGCGATGTTTTGAGCTTATTGGGGGTGGGCGGGTTTGCTTGAGCATGAGCCTGGCGCGTGAACCACTGGCTCATTTCGAATCCGAAAGCCCCAGTCGCTGCTAGTTTGAGGATTTGGCGACGGTTTTCGAATACAGCTTGGGGTGTAATTTCGGAACTAGGGATGGCAGGTATTTGGATTTTCATCGCATTATTTTATAAGGAATAGTCAGAATTTGCAGTTTATAGCAAATTTTTAAGGAATTTGGGATGAAGTTATACAATCTCTACACCTGACCAACTTTATGATGATTGAGCTATGAGTAAACTATTTACCGAATTCCAATTAAATAGCCCACGCGGACAGATGACCCTAGCAAACCGGATGATCGTAGCTCCGATGTGTCAGTATTCATCCGAGGACGGTTTAGCAAATGATTGGCACCTAACGCACTGGACTAATTTAATGAATAGTGGGGCGGGAGCCGTCATTATTGAAGCCACCGGTGTGACTGCAGACGGTCGTATTACGCCGCATTGTTTAGGAATTTGGAATGATGCTGGTGAGCTAGCAATTACGGAGCGTTTAAAACGCGCCAGAAAATTAGCACCCCAAGGCTTAGTAGGTCTGCAATTGTGCCATGCGGGTAGAAAAGCTTCTAGCCAGGTTCCTTGGGAGGGTGGTGCTTTAATCACACCATCAAGTCCGGGTGGTTGGCAGACTGTTGCTCCTTCGGCGGTAGGTCACAATCCGAACGAGCCTGCGCCAAAAGCTTTAGACTTGGCAGAAATGGCTGCAATTAAAGAGGCTTTTGCACAGGCTGCGCTTCGAGCTGAGCGGGCGGGAGTCGATTTTATTGAGTTACATGGCGCTCATGGTTATTTGCTACACCAGTTTATGTCCCCCTTAGCGAATCTTCGAACGGATGAATACGGCGGCTCATCCGCCAACCGCATGCGCTTTCCGATTGAGGTCTTTGCGGCAGTTCGTGCTGTTTATCGTGGGGTTTTAGGAATTCGGGTTTCTGCTTCGGATTGGGCGCAAGGGGGCTGGACTCCTGAAGAAACTATTATTTTGGCGCAAGCTTTAAAGGCGCACGATATTTCGTATATTCATGTATCGAGTGGCGGTGTTTCATACCAACAAAAAATTCACCTTGGTCCAGGATATCAAGTCTCTTTTGCTAAGCGAGTAAAAGCAGCAACTGGTATTCCAACAATTACTGTGGGGTTAATTACCGAACCCCAACAAGCTGAAGATATATTACAAGCTGGTGACGCTGATTTGATTGCGTTTGCACGGGCCTTCTTATATAAACCAAGGTGGGGATGGGAGGCGGCAGCTGCTTTGGGTGGTCAAGTAGAAGCAGCGCATCAATATTGGCGCTGTTTACCCCGTGAGCACCAGCAGGTTTTTAAGACCTTAAAAATCGGCCAAAGATAGTCCTTTTCGAGGTTTTAAAGAATGCCTGGGGTCTTTTTTGCAATGACACAAAAAGTCTATTAAGATAGATATTAGTTTGAATTCAAATGCTAGCTTAATAAGGGTTAACTGTGCTCCATATTTTGAAATTGGATTTGGGTGGCATTCCTCAAAGTTGGGTTAATGCTGAGGAGGCTACCAAGCATTATGCCGAAGGCAGTATATCTTGGACCTTAGGTAAGCCCATTGCGGTGATGCGCGGTGGCATATCTCGCAATACCGGTAAGCAGTCACTGATTGAGTTACATTCGATCTTTGCTACGAAGGGGGCAGCCCGCATTAATTTATTTGAAGTTACCCCTGCCATCACTAAGAGTAAGTTATACCGACGTGATCAGGGTTTTTGTGCGTATTGCGCTGATCATGTGAGTGAGCTTGACTCTGAAGCAGAGCATATTATTCCTGCGAGTCGAGGCGGTTCTTATTCGTGGATGAATTTAGTTATTTCTTGTCGAGCTTGCAATCAGAAAAAAGGAAATCGAACTCCCGAGCGGGCTGGTATGTCTTTGATGTACGCACCATATATCCCTAGTTTGTATGAAGACATGATTTTAAAAGGGCGTAATATTCTGGCGGATCAGATGGAATTTTTAACGGCAAACCTGCCTAAAAATAGTCGCTTGATCCAAAAAATTGCTGTTAGTAAAAACCATGATTCTCCATTAAGTCATTCCTTACTCAGTTGATTAGTAAGGTTGGTGCCACCGGCTCGGAATTGTATCGAAGCTGATTTACAAAAATCACTAGTCCAAAAGGTTTTTATTTACGTGCCTGTTTAATCGGTTGATGATCTTCGAGCTCGTTTAGATATTGGCGCATAGACTGGCCTTCTCTTTTTAAATAATTCTCAACTGCTAAGCCAAAGCGATCGTCCAGTAAATAGTGCATAGAGAATAGGTTAACGGGGAGGAGTCCGCGGTGAATTTTATGTTCACCTTGGGCGCCACCCTCAAAGACGGCAATTTTTTCTTGAATACAAAATTCAATACTTTGATAGTAGGCGGTTTCAAAATGTAAGTTACTCACGAATTTTGTACTACCCCAGTAACGTCCATAAGCGCGTTCCTGGCCGTCTTTATTTCGATCACGAAATAGTAGTGAGGCGGCGATAGGAGTACCTTCTTGAGTGGCAAAGATCAGATGGAGGTAATCTGGCATATTCTGACCAATTTGGGAAAAAAACTCTCGGTTTAGGTAGGGCTTATTACCGTGATTTAAATAATTGGTTTCATAGCAAGCATAGAAGGTTTCCCAATGTTGAGGAGTCATTTGAGAACCTGGGACATGGATAAATTCAACGTTGGCGGATTGTACTTGAGAGCGTTCGCGCAAAATATTATTACGTCGTTTTTTATTGAGGGTATACAAGAATTCTTCAAACGAGGATAAACAATTTCCGGGATGTTCGAGGGATTGGTTTTGCCAATGAAACTGGATTGACTCCCTACGAAGATATTGCAGATCTTGAAATAGATCTTGATCACCGATCATTGGGAATAGGACGTGGATCGAGGAGTAGCCCTGTTCTTTTGCAAACTGCGCCGCACTTTGTAAAAGATATTTTGCTGCGTTTGGATCATTGCCAAGTATGCGTGTTCCTCCGACTGGGGTGAAGGGGATTGCTGACAGCATTTTTGGGTAATAGCTCAGGCCATTTTCTTGATAGGCATTGGCCCATGCCCAATCAAAAACATATTCACCATAGGAGTGAGTTTTGAGATAAAAGGGCATGGCAGCGAGAAGTTGACGCGGCGAGGATTGCCAAACAGTAAAGTGGCAGGGTTGCCAGCCTGTTTTTTGACTAACGCAAGCACTTTGCTCCATAGCCAGTAAATATTCGTGACGAATAAATGGGGAGGCTTGGGGATGCCAAAGGAGGGCATTCCACGTATCAGCTGGAATTTGGTGAATTGCTGAATAAATTTCAGTCGTGTACGAAGAATGCATGGATACTTCTGATTAAAGCATCAACATTAGGAGTGCGTATCTTCTGGTTGAATACCTGTAGCAATTAAAAAGCGCGACACCATGTTATAGGTGGCAACAACAGCCACCATTTCAACTGTTTTTTGTGGTCCTAAAGCTTGATTTAAACGCTGCATCACTTCATCTGGAACTTCTATATCGCGTGTCATTGCAATCGTCAGAGCGATCACATCGAGTTCTAGGGCATCAAATAATTGACTATTAAACGCGGCAGTGCCGATTTTACGAAGTTCTTGTACTTGCTCTGGCGTGCCGCCGGCTTTAACGAATTCTGGGGCATGATGAAAGAACTCATACTCGGCACGGTTGAGGATAGCAACGCCACACATACCGATTTCTTTATGCTTATCGTTCAGACTCAGGTTTTGACGGATTTCTTTGAGCATCGAGTTCCAACCACGGGTTAAAGCGGGGCTATTGAGAAGCATGCGGTCTAAATTCATGAGTGTGCCGCCACGACGGGCGCGGACTGCATCCACAATTTCTTTGGGTTCTTGAATATCTTGCGGTTGATAGGGGATAATTTGTTTTGTCATAGGATGGCTTAAGAGTTAATGATTGAGAGCATGCATGGTTAATTGCAACCGACTAAACTAGACCTAATTTTTAATAAGTAATTGATTAAAAGATAAGAGCTAAGCCTATTTTAATTGTAATTCCAATTTGGAGGCAGGATTGAGTGATCCACTGATTCAACATGGTCAGATGATTTGTCGAACTGGGCAATTAGAGCCGGGTGGTTTAGCTTTTCGATTTATGGTTTTTTATGAGGAGTTATGCTTACGCGTTAAGATCCCTATTTCTGTTGAGGATCACTTACCAGCCTTTGTCGTGAATTATCAAGGTAACTATTACGCTTATTTAAATCGTTGCGCGCACTTACCCATGCAAATGGATTGGAATGCAGGGGAGTTATTTGACGATGCGAAGCGGTACTTGGTTTGTGCAACGCATTATGCCGTTTATGAGCCAGATACGGGAGTAAGTATTTCTGGCCCATGTCGATTGGGTTCTCAGTTAGTCGCCTTACCAATCCGAGTGATTGGTGAGGATATTATTCTGCTCTAGATGCTTGGTCGAGTTGTTTGAGTACTTGAAAAATTTCACGAAACGATTTCGGTGGTTTATTTTCAAGCTGCTCCTTACGGGCATTACGAATTAATGTTCTGAGAGTTTGAATATCAAAGTTCGGATATTGGTTAATGAGTTCAGTGAAGCGTTTGTCATCAAGCATTAAATCGGTTCGCAATTTTTCAAGATAGTGCATTCTAGCAATTTCAGCTTGATTTACACCCTGTATAGCATCTAGTCGCGCTTCGATGGCATTGATTTCAGATTCATCAAGGCTGCGCATTAATTTACCAAGATACAGCTTATGCCTTTTAATTGCCCCAAAAGTTTTTATCTTCGAGCTCTCTAGTAATTGCTCACGCAAGTGATCATCAATTGGCAGAGACTTTATTGCATCGGAGCTTAGTTCGGACAGTGTTTTTGCGAGTTCTTGGCGAGCTAGCATCTGGCGTTTAATCTGCGATTTACTTGGCCCAAAATCCTCTTCGTCGATTTCGGATTCTGGAGCACGAGATGGATGGGCTGCTGGCTTCATCGGTATTTTAAGATGAACAGGACACTTCGAGTGTCTTGGCCCAGTCTGGTGGTAGTTGGGCGTAATCCGCAAAATCTGGTCGTTCAGTAAATGGTTTGGCCAGGCATTCTTGTAAGCGCTTGATTTCGGAAAAATCGCCTTCTTGGGCTTTGTTGATGGCTATTTGGGCCAAGTGTTGACGCAGGATGTAAGCCGGATTGATGGCCCGCATTGCGGTGGCTATTTGCGGGCGTTTTTCTTGTGGAAGAAATACTAAGTATGTCTGGAGCCATGCGTCATAAGCTGTTCGATCTATGCAGAGGTCGCGCAGAATCGGGTTTTCTGGATTTTCAATCACATCTGCTAGGTGTCTAAAGAAATAGGTATAGTCGATTTGTTGTTGATCTAACAGATGAATGATCGGTTCGATGACGGATTGTCTAATTGTTTCTGATGACATTTGTTCTGTAGTTTGTAAAGTCAGATCAAGGCCTAATTTTGAACACATAATGGCATAGTAAAACTTTTGATACTGAGGTAAAAATTGACCAAGAACACCTTGGAGTGCAGTGATGGCGACTTGGATTGCTTCGTCACTATCATCTTTGGCAATGAGTGGTAGCAGGGCTTGGGCTAGGCGAACTAAATTCCAATGGAATACTTGGGGTTGATTGGCAAAGGAATAGCGACCCTGGCTATCGGTGTGATTACAAATATGGTTGAGGGCAAATTGATCCATAAAACCAAATGGTCCGTAATCGAGGGTGAGACCCAGAATCGACATATTGTCCGTATTTAGAACCCCATGGCAAAACCCAACACTTTGCCATTTTGCAACTAAGCTTGCACTGCGTTCAAGGACCTTTTCAAAGAGATTCAGATAGGGGTTTTGATTTTCCAGAATATCGTTGAAATGATGGCTAATTACAAAATCAGCTAAGCGCTGCAGATGCTCCAATTGGCCTGTAGTGGCAAAATGTTCAAAGTGACCAAAGCGGATAAAGCTAGGTGCGACGCGCGTTACTACAGAGGCTGTCTCTACAGTTTCTCGCACAACTTGTTTGGGTGAGGCAGTAATTGCGAGTGCTCTAGTAGTTGGGATATTCAGGCCTGCCATTGCTTCAGAGCAAAGATATTCTCGAATAGAGGAGCGCAGGACAGCACGACCGTCTCCCATTCGGGAGTAGGGAGTTTTACCAGCCCCTTTTAATTGGATTTCAAAGATCTGTTGTTGGTGTGCAACTTGCCCTAGGGTAATGGCTCTGCCGTCTCCTAACTGACCAGCCCAGACCCCAAATTGATGACCAGAATACACACTTGCGTAGGGTTGAGTACGTGTAATCGGATGATTACCACTAAGAATCTCTATCAAATCTTGCTGATTGAAAGAAGCGGGATCAAGCCCAATCAGTTCAGCTACTTGAGCTGAACTTGCGACGAGGCTTGGACTGGGCAGTGGACTTGGATGAAGTGGAGTTAAAAAATCATTTCCGAGCTCATAAAAGCCACTTTGCCAGTGGAGGTCAGGCAAAGACTGATGCATAGCTACTCGACTTTGCCAATCTTTTTCACAATATCTGACATTTTTTTAGCATCCAGATCCCAGTAATTTTTAAATTCTGGAGCATCCAGATATTGTATTGGTGAGCCCGTACCGTCGAGTACTGATTTGACGCGTGGATCATTTGCTGCCATTTTTGCTGCAGCGCGAAGTGTTTCTGTAATCTCGTTGGATACGCCACTCGGTATAAAAAGTCCAGACCACTGGGCAAACTCGACATTTTCACCAATTTCTTTAAAGCTTGGAACATCTGGTAGGCTTGCTAGGCGTCCAGTGCCCCAATGGGCGAGCGCTCTTACCTTACCAGCTTTAATTTGTTGCACGATGGAGGCTGGGCCGGTAGCAAGGGCATCGACCTGGGTACCTAGTAAAGCAATAATGGCAGGTCCTGCTCCGGTATAGGGAATATGGGCCATACTAAAGGAGTTATTTAATTTAATCATCTCCATGGGAATATGCATCGTGCCATAGTTGCCAGAAGATCCAAAGTTGTATTTGCCAGGATCTTTTTTCATGGCAGCGACGAATTCTGGATAGGTTTTCCATGGACTATCGGCACGCACGACTAATACGGTTGGATCGGCGGTAAAACGAGCGATCGGTTTAAATTGGCTTGTCTGGAAGGAGATTTCTTTACCCAGAATTTTATCGGCTTCGGGGATGATCGAGATAGATGATAAAGACATGAGAATGGTATAGCCATCGGGCTTGGCTTTAGCTACATAGGCCATTCCAACACCACCACCAGCGCCAGCTCGGTTTTCAACCACAACAGTTTGGCCAAGTTGGCGACTCAGCGCTTCGGCTACTGGCCGGCCAACGGTATCGGCCACACCACCAGGCGGGAATGGCACAATCATAGTGATTGGGCGGCTTGGCCATTTATCTTGAGCTTGCACAGCAGGCATTGCTAAAGTAAACAGGCAGACTAAAGCGACAACAGTTTTTACCAGGATTGTCTGAATGATCACCTGCGGTTTGCAAGGTGTGGAACTGAAGGATTGCTGGGGTGAAGAAGAGTGCTGACCAGAATTCAAATATATAGCTTGCATACGGTTTCTTTCTTATTCGTAGTGGTGAACTAAACAGAAGTTAGATCAAAGACCTGATTCAATCGGAGAACAGATATCGCATTGTAAAGCGAACAGCCGTATTTGGTTCTAAATGAGAGGTCTGACGGTAGAATAATTCAAGTTTAGATAATACAATTTAAAGACATGAAAAAATTAGCTCAGGTATTAACTATTGCTGGATCAGACAGTGGCGGTGGTGCGGGTATTCAAGCGGACTTAAAGACGATCAGTGCCTGGGGTTGCTATGGCCTAACGGTGCTTACTGCAGTGACTGCTCAAAATACTTTGGGGGTAAGCCATATTGAAGTCTTAAGTCAGCAGTCGGTAGCCGCCCAAATTACAGCAGTTATGACAGACTTTGAAGTCAATACGATTAAGATTGGCATGCTTGCGAGTCCGGCGTTAGTTCAAACAGTTGCCGATAGTCTGCGGGACTATCCGAGAGTGCAGATTGTGCTTGATCCCGTTTTGGTAGCAACTTCTGGAGCCGTTTTAGGTAGTGCGCAGACGGCTCGGAGTTTGCAACAAGAATTATTTCCAAGAGCGCGTTTAATCACACCCAATTTATCTGAAACTGCGGTCTTATTAGGACGACCCATCAGGACAGTTGAGCAGATGGAGCAGGCTGCTAGGGAGTTGGTTGATTTAGGTGTGCATGCTGCTTTAATCAAGGGTGGACATTTAGAAGATACCGATTTGTTAGTCGATGTCTTGGCCATCAAAACAGGGCAAAGTATTTTAATGAGGCGATATGCGCATGCAAAAATTAGTACCCAAAATACCCACGGCACTGGTTGCACTTTGTCCAGTGCGATTGCCTGTGGATTAGCTCTAGGCGCCCCTCTTGAAGAGGCGGTAGCTCAAGCGATTGACTATGTCCAAGAAGCAATTCGGCACGCTGTTTCGTTGAATTTGGGGCAAGGCCCCGGGCCTCTTTGGCATGCGTTTCGTAATTTCCCCCTGATTCATTAGCAATTTCTGCATAAATCGTTGATCTACAACATGGATAATCAATTTTGTAAAAATGAGACTTACTGAAAATGTTTCTTCAGTCTGTTGATCGCTGCCGTGTAGTCAGGCGAATTAATTACAGCACGAACGAGAGCGGCTGAACCGACCCCGGTATCTAATACTTGTGTGATATTGTTTTCATCAACACCACCGATACCAACGAGTGGGTATTGGGCAAGCAGCTGGGCATAATATGTGAGTCGTCCTAAGCCTTGGGGGGCAGTTTGCATTTGTTTGAGCGTCGTCGGAAAGATTGCACCTAGTGCAATATAACTCGGCGCATATTGTTGGGCTCTGAGCATTTCAGCATAGCCATGCGTGCTGATTCCAAGTCGCAGGCCTGCTGCCCGAATGCGGGATAGGTCTGCAGTATCTAAATCTTCTTGACCAAGATGAACCCCGTACGCTGCCTCTTCAATAGCAAGCTCCCAATAATCATTGATAAAGAGTTGACTATCGTATTCACGTCCAGTAGCAATTGCAGTTTTTACTTGTTCAAGAATTTGCTGCTGATCACTCGATTTAAAACGCAGTTGGATCGTTTTTAAGCCTGCTTGCGCAAGTTTTTTGACCCAACTCGCATCGGGAGCTACAACATAAAGCCCTAGATTTTTTGGGCAAGGCGCAAAACTTTCAGAAGAATTTGGGTGAATACCAAAGAGCATTGGTGATGCAGGCCAGGCAAGTGGATCAAGTTGCTCTTGGGATGCGCATTGTTTTTGCCAGGCCAGAGCAATACACTGCGCATCCTGATTGATAAAGCCGAGTTGCCATGCAGCTGTTTTAGTAATTCGATAAATAGGATCATTACTCGAAAATGTCAGAGACTGGAGATCTTCTTTTTGGGGAATCTGTAAATTTTGATGAAATTTGATAATTGCTTGCGCTAGCGCATGTTCACTGGGATTCAGATGATGCATCATTTTGAAGATTCAGATTGGTGCCAAAAAGGCGTACCTAAAGTGGGGGTACTCGCTTTGGCTTGATGATGCTCATTCATCGGCCCGGCTTCAAAGGCATTTCGACCGGCTAAAACTGCTTGTGCAAAAGCTTCGGCCATTCGTACTGGATGAGTCGCTAGGGCAACGGCCGTATTCAGGAGAACTGCGTCATAACCCCACTCCATCACTTGGCAAGCGTGGGATGGTTTCCCAAGGCCTGCATCGATAATCATGGGTACTTGCAGGCGTTCTCGTAAAACCTGTAAGGCGTATGGGTTATTAGGGCCTTTGCCAGTTCCGATTGGTGCTGCCCAAGGCATGATGGCTTGACAACCGACGTCAACTAAGCGCTGACAGACCACTAAATCTTCCGTACAGTAGGGCAGAACCTTAAACCCTTCACGAATTAATTGTTGAGCAGTTGGTACTAGTTGAATCGTATCAGGTTGGAGCGTGTAGTCATCGCCGATGAGTTCTAATTTAATCCAATCGGTAGCAAACACCTCGCGCGACATATGCGCTATTTGCATGACCTCATCGGGGCGGTGGCAGCCTGCAGTGTTTGGTAGGATGGGTATTTTTAAATCTTTAATAATTTCCCAAAAGCCACTTGAAATGGGTTCGGGATTTGCACCTTGACGTCTGAGGGAGGCAGTGATCATTGCTGGCTGAGCAATTTGAAGAGCTTGCACCAAAATCTGTGGTGATGGGTAGCGCGAAGTTCCTAAAAAAATTCTACTTGAAAAAGTTTGGCCATACAGTGAAAAGGTTGTGGGAGTTATATTTGTTTGAGAAGACACAGATTAACCTCCGGTAACTGGTGAAATGATTTCAAGTTGATCCTGATCGATTATTGCTGTTTGGGGGTAATCTTTTTTAGGAATAAAAACCCCATTTTTAGCGATAGCAAAGGGGGGCTTCGGATTTATTTGTATCAATATTTCAGGCAGAGTAATAGCGTTTGATAAAGTGCTCAACTCTGTAGCCACTTGATTAATCAATATTTGCATGATTTTCTTGAATTTGGATTGCTAGATTGCAAGCGGTATGGCTAGTCCCTGTTTCAATCAACTCGATGGTTGCATCGACGATGGCGGGGGCGATTAAATAACCATGCCGGTATAGGCCATTGATTTGAAGAGTTTGGTCATTTAAATACTGTATGGCAGGGGAGTTATTGGCTAGGGTTGGACGACACTGGGCGTTTGCCTCAAGCATTCTTGCTTCAGCAAAACCTGAGTGGATAGTATATGCCGCGCTTAACAGTTCGAGAGTTGATCTGACGCTAATTGCAGACTGATCTTCGGATTCGATTTCAGTAGCACCGATGACATAGATATGATCTTTTTTAGGAGCTATATAAATTGGATATTTGGGATGCATCAGTCTAGTTGGTCTTTGCAACTGGACTTCGGGCGCAAAAACCCGAATGACTTCCCCCCGAACACCGCGTAATGCTTGCCATTGTGGTCTTGATCCTAGGCCTCGGCAATCAAGTAGCCAAGTATGCGAACGCGTTGGAAAGTCGCTTGGGTTTTTCGCACTTTGCCAGTTGTAAGTCACACCGAGTTCAAGCCCTTTTTTGAGGAGAGAATCTAAAAGAGCGCGGTTATCAAGTTGCCCCTCATTGGGCAGATAGATGCCTTCAGCAAAGGCTGGGCTTAAGTTTGGTTCCAGATTTTTCAGAGCAAGCGTATCAAGGTGCACTGATCTGGCGTATTGCTGATCAAGATGTTGTTCGACCTGATGCAGTTGTGTATGAAAATGTCTTGCCACTGAGGCGTCTTGCTGATGCCAGATGATGAGTGAGCCATTGTGTTGAAAAAAAATATTCGAGTCGAGTTCCTCAATAATTGTAGGCCAGCGAGTCAGACTATAAAAGCCCATGTGGACGATAGGTAGTTCACAGGAGACAGACTCCGCCAGAGGTGCTAGCATGGCAGCAGCAGCATAAGCTGCAGATTGTTGATGCTCTAGTGGGCTTTTTTCAAAGACCGCTACCTGGTAGTTTTTCTTAGCTAACGAATAAGCCAGTAATCTACCTAGCAGGCCGGCTCCTAAAATAATGATGGATGGACGCATAATCGGAACTAGATGGATTAATTGGTTGGCGCGCGACGGGTAAAGGAGCCACGCGCCTTCAAATTATTGGTAAATTTGACTACCTTTTTTCCGAAACTCAATCGATTTTTCTTGCATACCTTGATTCGAATCTTTATCTAGGGTAGCCGCATAATCACGCACTTCTTGAGTAATTTTCATAGAACAAAATTTAGGCCCACACATCGAGCAAAAATGAGCAATTTTGGCACCATCTGCTGGCAAAGTAGCGTCATGGTATTCCCTTGCTCTTTCGGGATCAAGTCCTAAATTAAACTGATCTTCCCAGCGAAACTCAAAACGTGCTTTCGATAAAGCGTTATCACGCATTTGAGAGCCTGGTAGGCCTTTGGCTAGATCAGCGCCATGAGCAGCAATTTTGTAGGTAATGATTCCGACGCGGACATCTTCTTTATCAGGTAGACCCAGATGTTCTTTGGGAGTTACATAACAAAGCATTGCTGTGCCATACCAACCAATTTGCGCTGCTCCAACTCCGCTAGTAATGTGGTCATAACCAGGGGCGATATCAGTAATGAGTGGTCCAAGCGTATAAAAGGGTGCTTCTAGGCAGTGTTTGAGTTCTTCGGTCATGTTTTGTTCGATGCGTTGCATCGGCACATGGCCTGGTCCTTCGATCATGACTTGCACATCGTGTTGCCAAGCGATTTGAGTTAATTCTCCAAGAGTATGTAATTCGCCAAATTGAGCAGCATCATTCGAGTCAGCGATACATCCAGGGCGTAGGCCATCGCCTAGGCTAAAGGATACGTCATAGGCTTTCATGATTTCACAAATTTCATTGAAATGGGTATATAGGAAGTTTTCACGGTGGTGTGCAAGGCACCATTTCGCCATAATGGAGCCGCCTCTAGAGACGATACCGGTAATACGATCTGCGGTAAGGGGGACATAACGCAGCAAAACACCAGCGTGGATAGTAAAGTAATCTACACCTTGTTCGGCTTGTTCAATGAGTGTATCTTTAAAGATTTCCCAGTTCAGATCTTCCGCTTTACCACCCACTTTATCTAGTGCTTGATAAATTGGTACTGTTCCAATTGGCACAGGAGAGTTACGAATAATCCACTCTCGGGTTTCATGAATATGCTGTCCTGTGGAGAGGTCCATGATTGTATCGCCACCCCAGCGGATTGACCAGATCATTTTTTCAACTTCTTCATTAATGGAGGAGGTGACTGCTGAGTTACCGAGGTTACCATTAATTTTTACACGGAAATTGCGGCCAATAATCATTGGCTCGAGTTCTGGGTGATTGATATTTGCAGGGATAATGGCCCGTCCCGAAGCGATTTCTTGTCGGACAAACTCAGCTGTAACTTCCTCAGGTAGATTTGCCCCGTAGGAATGACCAGGATGTTGTTTGAGAATTTGTTGGTACCGCGGGTCTTGCCGAAGGGCTTGCAGACCAAGAGATTCACGCAGGGCAACGAATTCCATTTCAGGGGTGATAATGCCTTGGCGGGCATAGTGCATTTGGCTAACATTTCGATCGGTTTTAGCAACTCTTGGCGGGGTAATGTGGGCAAAGCGTAAATGCTGCGTGCTTGGATCTTGGGAGCGTGCTTGTCCGTAGGTAGAAGTAGGCCCACTTAATTGGTCCGTATCATTTCGTTCTTCAATCCAGGCTTTACGAAGAGGGGGTAAGCCTTTTTCTAGATGAATCAGAATCTCTGGGTCGCTATAAGGCCCTGAGGTATCGTAAATCGGAATGGGGGGATTTTCGAGAACTGCGCCGGTTGAGGTTTTAGTTGGCGTTTGCTCAATGAGTCGATAGGGTGCTCTGATATCTGGACGCGAACCGATTAGAAAAGATTTTGTCGAGGCAGGATAGGCGAACTTTTGTCCAAGATCTCGTTCTAGGCTATCGATGGTTAGATTGATGTCAGTTTTGCTCATAGTTGTGTCCTTTGCATGGAGAGTGCTGGAATCAACAGAGACAAGTTATTGAAAACTCCCCACGCCAGTATTATCTGGTTCGGGTGAAGGGTATTTCTCAGCCAGTAGATTTCTACTAGCACCCCTGTTTCATCCAAGCTTTAATTTAACACAATTTAGCGCACGCGTTTGACAGATTTTAAGGTGTGCTTAAAACCTGTCTAAAACATGTCAGTAGTTGCCTAAATTGCATAACTGCCGAGAGGGGTTAGTAACGATAACGTGCTCCGCCATCGACATTAATGACCTCACCGCTCAGATATTTACCATGTTCGGAAGCCAAAAAGACGGCTAACTCAGCAATTTCCGAGGGTTCTCCCATTCTGCCATAGGGCAAATTACCGACTAATTTAGCATAGGCTTTTCGGTCAACTTCATTGGTGGGATTAAGGATACTCTCTGTGCGGGTTGTACGAATTAAGCCTGGGCTGATACCAACAACACGAATATTGTCATCCACACTCTCAGAGCCAAGGGCATTCGTAAAAGCAACAAGTGCAGCATTGGCGGTTGATGTGCCAATTGATTTAGCGTTCAAACGTTCCGCAGCAATTCCGATGATATTAATAATGACTCCGCCATGAGCGTGTAATTTCATGAATGGGTAGACTCTTCTCGTTAAGAAGATGGTGGACATGACTTTACCCTCCCAAGCATCGCGAAATTTGGTTGGATCGATTTCGAATAATGATCCGCGCCCCATGGCGCCCGCTGAGTTCACTAAGATCGTTGTCTTCGCAAAGAAGGGCTCGAGTTGATCGATATTTTTATCTTCGGATAGATTGACTGCCATAGTTTGGACATCTACGCCGTACTCGGCCACTAATTGCTGTTGAGCTTGTTGCAGAGATTTTTCATCTCTGGCCACAAGTCGCAGTGCACAGCCTCTTTTTGCAAAAGCTGTAGCAATACCAAAGCCAATACCTTTTGAGCCGCCGGTAATAAGTACTACTTGATTTTTAAAATCTGTTGTCATTGAGTAAGTCTTTAAGTTGGTTAGTAGGAAAAAAGTTGGTTAGTAGGAGAAATTGATAGAGTTACTCTATTCTGGCTTGATCTCAAGTTGACGGATACGCTGGCCCCATGCTTGACTTTCTTGAGCGATGAATTTTGCAAATTGGGCGGGGTTATCGTCTCTGGACTCTGCGCCAATATCCAATAGGCGTTTTTGCATGACTGGGGTAGCCATGATTTTTACGATTTCACCATTGAGTTGATTCACAATTACTTGAGGAACTTTTGCTGGCAAGAACAAAGCGTACCACTCGTAGGTAACTACATTTGGGTAGCCAGATTCAGCAATGGTGGGCAGATCTGCTAGGGCGGGAGGCCTTTTTGCACCAGTTGTGGCAATGGCCCGCAGTCCGCCGGATTTTACATGGGGCATTGTGGCAGTTGGGCTATTGACGAAGACTTGAAAGCGACCAGCTAGTAAGTCAATAATCGCTGGACCACCGCCTTTATAGGGAATACTGAGGACATCGATACCGGCTTGTTTTTTTAGGTACTCCATCGTCAGGTGTCCTGAGGAGTTGCCGCCGGGTTGACCGTAAGCTAGCACTCCGGGGTTGGCCTTAGCGTAGGCAATTAGTTCGGCAAATGTTTTAACTGGCAGACTTGGATGAACGGTCAGAAGGCCGGGCATGATACCCACCATGGCAAGGGGGGTAAAGTCTTTTTCTGGATCATAGGGCAGAGACTTAGAAATATAAGGATTAATGACATGGGAACTAATCAGCATTGCCATGGTGTGACCGTCTGGCGCAGATTTCGCAAGTTCACTCGTGCCAATAATTTGATTGGCGCCCGGCTTATTCTCGACAATGACGGTTTGATTGAGTACTTTACCCAGTTCTACGGCTAGAGACCTTGCTAAAAAGTCATTGGTAGCACCTGGTGCGACTGGCACAATAATTCTGAGATTTTTACTTGGAAAGGGATCTGCCGCATTGCTAATTAAAGAAGTACTTAGCATGATCAGCCCTAGCGTAGCCAAGGCAAATTTTTTGAACTGGTTTTGGAGCATCGTGATTCCTTTGAAAGTTAGGTGATGAACTAAAGATTAGTGTAGGCAAGTGGTATATTTATTAGGAAGAATTTGTGATTTAAATATTGATTATCTGGTTTAGGCTAAAGTTCAGACTAAAGAATCAGTATTTTTTATTTGTATTATTCTAAATGATCATCTTTGTACATTCTAAAAGTGTAACTAAAACTCAGTAATCAACCGAATCAGTAAATACCCGTGCATGTTGTTTTAGTTAATCTAAAGGTTCAATCGTAGACTATTTTCTGCACTCATGAGCGATTCTTAGGAGCACTGAAGAAGCATTTAGCATCTTTACAAAGTGTTAAGATAATGCCAATAATTACCTTAAACTAGGTAAATAATTAGGAGATTGTAGATGCAACAAAAGCAATTAGGTATTGCGGTCATTGGCGCTGGCCGGATCGGAACACTGCGAGCTAGACTAGCTGCCAAGCATCCTTCCGTACAATTTTTAGCGATTGCTGATCAGGATATTTCAAAAGCGAAAGCACTCGCTCAAACTTGTGGAGCTGATTTTTATTCAGCGGATAATAATGAGGTGATTGCTCGGCCTGAGGTGACGGCAGTTTTTGTTTCGACCCCGGAAGGTGAGCATGCGGCGCCGATTAAAAAAGCCCTAGAGCTTGGTAAGCCTGTCTTAGTAGAAAAGCCATTAGCACTCACCTTAGAAGATGCAGACGATATTTTAGCAACTCTGCAAGCGACTGGAGGCAAGCTAAACGTTGGTTACAGCCGTCGTTTTAAAGAATGTTACTTGCGCGCCAAGGAACAAATTATTCATGAGCGTTTAGGCAAAATTATTGGCGGAACTGCCAGGGTGTATAACTCCCGAGCGCAAGCTTTTTCTATTTTAAAGCGGGATCCGCATGCGACTCCAGTTCTCGATGTATTAACCTATTACGTAGATTTGATGTGTTGGTTCTTAGATGGCACGAGTAAACCTGTGGAAGTAGTTGCTCGGGGACAGGCCGGGGTGTTTAAGGCTGCAGGGTATAGCGCAGATGATGTGACTTGGGCAATTATTACTTTTTCTGATGGCGCAGTTATTAATTTGGGGATTAGTTATGCCTTACCGGCACGTTATCCCACTTTGGGGCAATCAGATCGACTCGAATTACTGGGTTTAGAGGGTACGATGATCATCGATGACGATCATATGGATCATATTTTATTTTCTGATCGGGGAATTCCGCATGCCTATGTTCCGGATCACGCAGTGAATATGGCTTTTATTGGGAGTAATACAGCTGGCGATTGGGCTTGCGGAGATTTTTGGGGGTCCCTTGGAAACGAAACGCGCTCTTGGTTGGACTCCTTAGTGACGGGTAGTCCGACGGTACATACAACGCCCTTGCAGGCGCGCATGAATTTAGAGACCACGATTGCCATTGAGCGGGCGGTTGCCAGTGGGCAATCGGTTCGTTTACCTTTTTAGAGGAAGTACAAGATGCCATTCAGAATATTACGCATTATTTTTGTATTCGCTGCAGTTTCAATAACGTCTTTGAGTATGGCGCAGCAATATCCCGAGCGCACGGTAAAGATTGTCGGCCCTGGTGCTGGTTCTGGTACGGATTTAACGGCTAGAATTTTAGCTAAATCATTGGCAAAAATTTGGCAGCAGTCGGTCATTATAGAAAACCGTCCGGGGGCAGGTGGTACCTTAGGAATCTCTTCGGTTGTGAATGCTCCTGGAGACGGTTATACGCTTCTCGCACAATCGGCCACTTATGTGATTAATCCGGCAGTTTATAAAAATCAAGGT
This sequence comes from Betaproteobacteria bacterium, assembly GCA_009927445.1. Taxonomy (GTDB): domain Bacteria; phylum Pseudomonadota; class Gammaproteobacteria; order Burkholderiales; family Burkholderiaceae; genus Polynucleobacter. Next base: position 14,294 of record RFMZ01000254.1, on the reverse strand, counting down.
TTTGATGTTCTCAAGAGTTTAGTAGACATTGATATGATTGCTACGACGCCTTATATTTTAGTAACAGCTGCCAGTAATTCAGCGCAACATGTTAAAGGGTTAATACAGGAAGCTAAAGCCAAACCTGGTGATTTAACGTTTAGTTCAGCGGGGGTAGGGAGTTCCACCCATTTGGCTTCAGAATACTTTAATCAGGTTGCTGGTATTAAGGCCATGCATATTCCTTATAAAAGTACTCCCGAAGCATTGCAAGATGTTCTATCGGCTAGGGTAACTTATATGATGGCGCCTTATGAGACGGCGATTACGCATATCAAGTCTGGCAAATTACGAGCGCTTGGTTTATCTAGTAAGGTGCGGTCTGACATTAGTCCACAAATACCCACGATTGCAGAGCAATTAGATCCAAATTTCGATATTAATTTTTGGGTTGGTATTTGGGCGCCAATTGCAACCCCTGAAAACATTGTGCAAAAAATCAATGCTGATATAAGTAAAGCATTACAAGATCCAGAAACGAAGACCTCATTTACGAATGCTGGTATTACCATTCGGACGATGGGTCAGCAGCAATTTGCTAAGTATGTTCGGGAGGAAATTGCGCGTTATAAAGTGATTGCAGGTAAAGCGGGTATTACCCCGCAATAATCGAATACATGAATACAATTATGATGATAAAGCATGAGTTATGTCGATAGGGTTTGAGTCTAGTGCTCTTGGCCGTTTTAAGGTTTTAGACTTGTCGCGAGTCCGGGCAGGACCGGTTTGTGTCCGGCAATTAGCTGATTTTGGGGCAGACGTTCTAAAGATTGAAAACCCTGTATATGAAAATTTAGCAGGTCCTCGGGACGGTTCTGATTTTCAAAATTTACATCGCAATAAAAGATCGTTGACTTTAAATTTGAAGTCGCCAGAGGGCGTGAAAATTTTTTATGAATTAGTCAAAACTGCTGATGTGGTTGTTGAAAATTATCGGCCTGATGTGAAATTTCGTTTAGGAATTGATTATGAGACCTTAAAGGCAATCAATCCAAGAATTATCTTAGTAAGTATTTCAGGCTTTGGAGAGGACGGGCCCTATGCCAGTCGACCTGGTTTGGATCAGATTGCTCAGGGTCTTTCTGGGTTGATGTCAGTAACTGGTAAGGCGGGTGAAGGTCCGATGCGGGCTGGCGCTGCTATTGCTGATGTTACAGCTGGTTTACTGGGTGGTTTAGGTGTTTTGACTGCACTACTTGAGCGAGAAGTTAGCGGTCAAGGTCAATGGGTACAATCGAATTTATTATCAGCGGGTATTACTCTTTTAGACTTTCAGGCAGCGCGTTATACGATTGCCAACGATGTGCCTAAACAGATGGGTAATGATCACCCGAGTTATATGCCAACATCGGCTTATCCTACTAAGGACGGTTTTATTAATATCGCAGTCACCGGCTCCACTGGTTGGGAGAACTTTTGTCGGGTGACTGGCCGAGATGATTTGTGGCAGGATATGCAATATAGGACTCCGAAGGGAAGATCTGATCATCGTCAAAGTTTAAATCAAGCCTTGAGTAAAATGACTCTTGAAAAGACCACTGCTGATTGGATGGAGATATTGCTGGGTGGACACATAGCTTGTGGTCCAATTTACCAAATGGATGAAGTCTTTGCGGATCCACAAGTAAAGCATTTACAATCGACTGTAAAAGTAACTCATCCGGAGCTTGGCGAGTTAAATTTATTAAATCAAGGGGTTAAATTAACTAGAACCCCAGCTAAAATTGTGAGTAGTTCCCCGTTACAAGGACAGCATACCAATGAAGTGTTACAAGAACTGGGATATACCGAGGAGCAAATTAAAGATTTACGCACAAAGGCAGTTATTTAAAACTTATTAATCACTGGAAAATCATGGCAGAAATTATTACAAAAAAAGAAGGACCGATTGGCAATATTATTTTTTCAAATCCCCAGAAAATGAATGCCATGAGTTTAGATATGTGGCTCGGCGTTCCCAAGGCGATGCGTGAATTTGACCAAGACCCAGAGGTGCGCGTCATCGTAGTCAAGGGGGGTGGTGAGAAGGCTTTTATTTCTGGTGCGGATATTAGTCAATTTGATCAGTTACGAGGTAGCGCTGATCAGCAAGAAATTTATAACCAGGCTGTGGCCGAGGCCTATCTGGCTCCAACTCTGTGTTCTAAACCAGTGGTGGCGAGTATTCGTGGCTACTGTTTTGGTGGTGGCTTAGGGTTTGCAGTTGCTTGTGATATGCGCATTTGCTCAGAAGATGCTCAGTTCAGAATGCCTGCTGCACGTTTAGGCTTAGGCTATGGATTTGAGGGTGTAAACCGTTTTATCAACGTTATTGGGCCAGCTAACACGGCTGATATTTTCTTTTCAGCAAGACGCTTTGATGCTGCCGAGGCGCTCCGAATGGGTTATGTCACGCAGGTTCATCCATCAGATCTACTCGAGCAAGAGACAAGTAAGTATGTTGGTTCAATGGCCGAGAATGCGCCCTTGACGATGAAGGCTATTAAAGCGGCTGTATTGCAGTCCGCGGTGCTTGAAAAAGACCGCGATGTTGCCCTCGTGTCCAGATTAGTGGATGCGTGTTTTGCGAGTGAGGACTACAAAGAGGGTCGAGCTGCTTTCTTGGAGAAAAGAACACCTGTATTTCGAGGGGTTTAGTTGACGATTGGATAGCAGCCAGTTTTTTAATACGAACGATGCAAGACCTCAAAATAATGACAAAGGAAAAATAACGATGCATTTACAGTGTATTGGAGTATGTCAAATGTCGGTGAGAATTGGCTCTAGAGTTTGTGCCCAGTTCGTTATTTTGAGTTTGGGGATCCTGCTAATGTTTGGAGTCGTAGCTCAGGAGCAATTCCCACAAAAACCAATTCGTTTGATTTTGGGTTATCCCCCTGGTGGCTCAGCTGATTTTGTAGCGCGAATTACTGCAGACGCCATCTCTAAAGAATTAAATGTGAATGTCTTGGTCGATAATAAACCTGGCGCGGGTGGATCGATTGCCACGGATATTTTAAGTAAGACACCTGGAGATGGTTATACGATTGGTTTGTTAGCGCCTCATGCCCAGATCAAGGCATTATTTCCGAAATTGGGCTTTGATCCGGACAAAGAGTTGCTGCCGGTTTCAAAAGTGTCTCTTGGAACGATGATTATTGTGGTTCACAATAAAACTCCTTTCAACACATTACAGGACTTAATTACTTATGCGAAGGCAAATCCTGATAAGTTATTTAATGCATCATCTGGCAATGGATCCTCACCGCATTTAGCATCTGCTTTATTTGAGTCTACTGCAGGGGTCAAGTTTGCAACGATTCAATTCAAGGGTGGCGGTGCGGCTGCTCAGTCAACTATCGTTGGTGACACACAGGTGATGTTTGCCACACCAGCAACGGTTATGGGATTTCTAAAAAGTGGTATGTTAAGACCAATCTCTTTGACGAGTTCCAAAAGGTCAGATGCCATCCCTGGAATACCTAGTGCACTTGAAGGCGGGTTAAAAAACTACAATATGGATTTTTCGTATGGGATCTATGTTCCTAAAGGAACACCTGACGCGGTCATTAAGCGATTATTTGATGCTACGACGAAAGGTTTATTGCAAGCTGGCGTCAAAGAACGATTTGCAGTCCAAGGACTTGATATTAGCCCATCTAAATCCACTGAGGATTTTATTGCAGAATTAAAGCAGGAAGCGCCAAGTATTTACAGAGCAGTTAAGGAGTCTGGTGCAAAGGTCGAGTAGGAATAAACTATTTGATTGCTGAGGTTAATTGAAGAAGTAATTTTTTAAAAAAGATTTTTAATTACTAGGATGGGTTTATTTATGAAGCGTTATTTATCAAAAATTTTAATTGTGCTGAGTTCTTTTTTTGGTGGCGCTCATGCTCAGCCTGTAACTCCGGTGCAAGGAACTGTTACTGAATTTAAGAAAATTGACACAGTAGTGGGGGCTGGGGTGGAGGCTAAAGCTGGGGCGAATGTTTCAGTGCACTATACGGGATGGTTGTTTGATACCAAGTCAAAAGATAATAAGGGTAAGAAATTTGATAGTTCTGTAGATCGTGGCCAGCCATTTGGATTTCCATTAGGTGGTGGACGAGTGATTAAAGGTTGGGACGATGGTGTACAGGGTATGAAGGTCGGTGGTAAGAGAACACTAATTATTCCTGCGTCTATGGGATATGGTGCTAGTGGGGCGGGGGGAGTTATACCACCTAATGCCACCTTAATATTTGATGTGGAATTATTAGCTATTAAGTAGAAGCAAGTAGAAGCTCTTAGTAAAAGTCGTCTTGTGAAGCCATCAAAATAACTTCAATGACTTTCGTGTCTGAAGAGTATTGAGTTGAATGTTAATTAGTTACCAGTCAACTTGATAGCCAACAGTTTTCATATATAGTGTGTAGTAAGCATAGAATAAAAAAGAGAGATCAATGTCAAATATATTAATTAAAAATGCCATGATTGTATCTATGGATGAGGCTACGGGGGATTTTGATTGTGGCGATATCCTCATTGAGGGTAATGTCATTAGTGCGATAGGTGTTGGTATATCGAATAAGGATGCTTTGATTATCGATGCGCAGGGCAGTATCGTAATCCCGGGATTAGTGAATGCGCATACACACACTTGGCAAACAGCCTTGCGAGGTGCTAGCAGTAATTGGACGATCCTAGAATATTTTAAAAATATGCACGCTGGTTTAGCTACTAATTTTGTACCTGATGATGTCTATATTGCTAATTTGTTTGGCGCGTTAAATCAAATTAATTGTGGAACGACCACTTTAGGTGATTGGTGTCATAACAACCCGACTCCAGCGCATACCGATCGCGGTATTGATGGTTTAGAAGAATCGGGTATACGGGCAGTATTTTTCCATGGATCGCCTAAGCCAGATCCAAAGCCAGGCCAAAAACATTTTAGTGAAATACCACATCCTAGATCTGAGATTGAAAGACTGCTTGCTACACGGTTTAAAAATCCAAATACTTTAGTCACCTTAGGTATGGCAATTTTAGGACCGCATTATTCAACCTATGAGGTTGCTGTAGAAGATTTTTTATTAGCTCGGGAATTGGGATTGATTGCCAGCATGCACTGTGCAGGAGCTGAGGCGAAAACTCCGGACGGTTGGGATCGTTTAGCCAAAGAGGGGCTTTTAGGAAGTAATAATAATATTGTGCACGGTAATAATTTAACTGACGAGCAGTTAAAGATGATGATTGATTTAGGCGTTACTTTTAGTCTGACGCCAGAAACCGAGATGGCTCAGGGGCACGGTTACCCGATTACTGGACGATTAAAAGCTTTAGGCTGTGCACCCTCGTTAGGCGTAGACTTAGAGTCTGGAATTTCTGGAGATATGTTTACAGTTGCGAGGATGGCGATGGGTATGCAACGTGCCATCGATAATGCGCACTCTAAAGAAGCTTATGGGAAGTTACCCGATACCTCAACCATTACTTGTAAAGAGGCTTTGGAATGGATCACTATTCGTGGTGCGCAGGCATTGAAGATGGAAGACCAAATCGGTTCTTTGCGGGTTGGGAAAAAAGCAGATGTAGTTATTATTCGAGCCAGTGATATCAATATGTGTCCTGTGCATGATCCGATATCTTCAGTAATCATGCAAACCAGTTTGCATAATATTGATACAGTGATTATTAATGGTGAGATGAAGAAGAGAAATGGTCAGCTTTTATATGAAAATTTGCATACTGGTAAATTAAAGCTTGAGGAGTCTGGTAAGAGACTGATGAAACAATTACGTTCTGCGGCACACTAAAAAAATAATCAAGCAATATGTATGATTTAAATATCATACATATTGTTCATTGATCTAGGAGACGGCAATGTTAAGTAGTACATTACTGCAATCACCTATTGCATGGATTGGTGTTGGGAAGATGGGATTGCCATTGATCACGCACTTGCTCAACGCTGGTGTTGTAGTGCACATATACGATCTAAGTACCGAGCGCGCTGAATTATCAAGGGCTCTAGGTGCAATCGTGCATTCGAATATCCAATCCTTGCTATTGCAGTCAAAATATATTTTTTCTTCCTTGCCAAATGACCAGGTCTTAATGGATGTTGCAACGAGTCAATATGGCGTCTTACCCTTAGCTCAGCCTGGGAGTACTTTTACTGATACGAGTACAGTTTCTGTAAGCGCTTCTGAGCAGGTGGCTATTTGCGCAAAACACTTTGGAGTGAATTATGTTCGAGTAGCATTATCGGGGAATCCAACAGTTGCAAAAGCAGGACAACTGACCATCATGGCTTCAGGCAATCAATCTTCTTATGAATTAATACTGCCTCTGTTAAAGCTTGTTGGAAGTAACCATTTTTTCTTAGGAAATCAAGAGCAAGCTAGGCTGATGAAGTTGGTCATTAACTTGATGATTTCAGTATCAGCTGGGATGATAGCCGAAGCTTTAGCCCTAGGGCGAAAGGGCGGTTTAGATTGGCAGCAGATGTTAGAGGTCATGGAAACAAGTGCGGTTGCATCGCCGATGGTTAAATATAAGACGCCTATATTAAAAGATAGAGATTTTACAAGTACGATGTCCGCTATTGCCCAGACCAAGGATATCGATTTAATTTTAGACGCTGCAAAGATACATGGTGTGCCGTTGCACTTAACAGTTACATTAAAGCAGATGTATCAAGCTTTGATTGCTCAGGGTGGTGGTGAAGAAGATTATATTGCTATAGTCAAACAAGTGGAAAGATCTGCAGGCCTTGATGTAGAAAGTGTTCTCAAGTGAAACCAATATTAGAACTTAAGAATATTTCAAAAAACTTTCCAGGTATTAAGGCCTTAGATCAAGTATCTTTTTCTATAATTCCTGGCGAAGTACATATGTTACTCGGAGAGAATGGTGCTGGCAAATCTACTCTCATGAAAATCTTGTGTGGAGCCTATCAAGCTGACGCTGGGGAGTTATATTACCAGGGTGAGCAGATAGAAATTCATAGTCCAAGTGATGCGAAGAAATTTGGAATAGCGGTTATTTTTCAAGAATTTTCATTAGTCCCCTATTTAAATATTGCTCAAAATATTTTTTTAGGAAGAGAATTTTCAGGATGGATTCCTGGCACGATTGATCATTCAAAGATGCATGCCGAGGCACGCAGGCTCCTAGATAGTTTATCTGTGGAATATGACACGCATACTTTAGTGCACACACTAGGCGTAGCTCAACAACAAATGGTTGAGATTGCCAAAGCCTTATCTCAAAATGCCAAAATTTTAGTGATGGATGAGCCAACTGCCGCACTGTCAGATCGTGAGACTACTTTGCTATTTGAGATGATTCATAAGCTCAAAGCTCAAGGGGTTGCGATTGTATATATTTCACATCGGATGGCTGAGGTATTTAGTATGGGTGATCGAATATCGGTATTAAGAGATGGTCAATATGTGGGTTCTGCCGATCCTCAAAAGACTACTCCTGACGAGCTAGTTCAGATGATGGTTGGGCGGACAGTCGATATGGTTTATCAGAAAAATTTTGTTTCTAAACCCGGAGCAATAGCTTTACGAGTTGAGAACTTATGTTCTAGTAACGGTATTCGAGATATTCATTTAGAAGTTCGTTGCGGAGAAATTGTAGGACTTGCCGGTTTGGTTGGTTCAGGAAGAACCGAAGTTGCTCGAGCTATTTTTGGAGCTGATCCAGTGACTTCGGGGCGTGTCGAGGTTTTTGGAAACGATCGGGTTGGTGAACCTTTTCATTCTGTAGAATTAGGGTTATCTTTAATACCTGAAAACCGGAAGAGTGAAGGTTTGGCACTGATTCGAACGGTTGAAGAAAACATTGTATTAGCTGGATTAAAGAAACTTTTTCCGAGTAATTGGATTCGCTTAAGTCGTTCTGAGCAAGTTGCTAATGATTTAATTACTCGGCTAAGAATTGCTACACCCTCAGGCAAACGTCCAGCTCTAGTCTTGAGTGGTGGTAATCAGCAAAAAATTGTAATTGGTAAATGGTTATCAACAGAATCAAAAATATTTATTTTTGATGAGCCAACACGGGGTATTGATGTCGGATCTAAATCGGAAATATTTTCATTAATTTATAAATTAGTACAGGATGGCGCCGCCGTATTATTAATTAGTTCTGAGCTATCAGAAATAGTCCGTGTTTGTGACCGTGTATATGTGATGCGTGAGGGAACTATTTCAGGAGAGTTGTCGGGGGATTTAATTAATGAAGCAAACGTTTTAAAACTGGGAATGGCTGATGTCTAATATTCACATACTTTCAAAAAATTTAGGATATCGTAATTATTTTCAACGGATTCCTGGTGTTGCAATGATGTTGATGGTCGGGATATTTTTTTTTGGAATTTTGAGCAAAGATTTTTTATCAGTAAGTAATTTAACAAACATTGGCTTACAGTCAAGTATTCTGTTATTAATATCTCTACCGATGACTCTCGTTATTATGACCGAGGGGATTGACATGTCTATAGGTGCCTTGCTAACCTTTTGCGGGGTGGTTATGGCTTACACCTTATCAGTTACACATAGTTTGCCAATAGCCATTTGTTTGGCAATGTGCAGTGGATTATTGGTTGGTCTCATTAATGGCAGCATTATTGTCTATTGGAAATTACCACCGTTTGTCGTTACCTTAGGAACTTTAGGAATTTGTCAGAGTTTAGCTTTGGTTGTGACTGATGGTCAGAGCATAACCGATGTCGGTGAAATTGTGCAATTGGCCTATAACGGCAAAGTAGGAGGTGTGGCAATTCCTCTAATATTTAGTGTAATTTCATATTTTATAACGTATTTTTTGTTATATCAGACACGCTTTGGTATTTACGTATGTGCAATTGGTGGAAATCGTGAGAGTTTAAATTTAGCTGGTGTGAGTACAAATTTTTACCATTTAGCTGTTTATGCTTTTAGTGGCTTAATGGCTGGGGTTGCATCGATATTATTGACAGCTAGAATGAGTGCGGGTCATCCAACAGCGGCGATTGGAATGGAGTTTGATGCGATCGCGGCAGTTGTTGTAGGCGGAACTTCATTTGAGAAGGGTAATGGTTGGTTACTTGGAACGCTGCTAGGTGTATTAACTGTCGGGGTCTTACGAAATGGTCTCAATTTATTGGGTGTGCCTTCCTCAGTTCAGGTCGCAAGTATTGGGTTACTTGTTTTAGTAGCTTTATTGATTGATAGTATGAAGATGAAATCCTGAGTAAATGATGCCGATATTTCCTAATTTAAAAAACTCGGATGAATTAAGTGCGCTTTTTTATCGTTTGTTTGTTGTGATATTTATTTGTATTGGATTATCTTTTTTATCAGAAGCTTTTCTGACAGTAAATAACTTATTAAATGTATTGAGGCAGGCTAGCCTTTTATTTTTAATGGCTTCTGGTTTGACACTTGTCATCTTAACGGCTGGTATTGATTTATCAGTGGGAGCGAACGTTGGGATGTCAGCCTGTCTGGCTGGAACGGTATTGTTAGCGACTGGTTCGACAACCCTAGGTTTTTTAACTGGAATTTGTTGTGGTGCACTAATTGGTTTGGCTAATGGTTTACTGGTTACTCTCTTACGTTTGCCGTCTTTTATCGCCACTTATGGTATGTTGTGGATCTTGCACGGTATAACCTATTACTTTATGGCTGGAGCGACAATTAATGGTTTTTCGAAATCATTTCGAATGATTGGAAGTGGATATTGGTTTGGTATCCCTGTGCCCATTTATATGATGTTATTCTTTTTAATTTCTGGCTCTATTTTTCTACGCTATACTATTTTTGGTCAACAAATATATGCTCTTGGAGCCAATCCTGTTACTGCTAGATTATCTGGTGTCCCTGTAACTAGGCGATTATTACTGGTTTATATTTTGAGCGGGATTACTGCTGGGTTAGCTAGTTTAGTTTTTTTAGCACGCTTAAATTCTGCTGAGGGTGATATTGGAGAAGCTTTAACATTGCCGGCAATTGCTGCAGTATTAATTGGTGGAACTTCCTTATTTGGTGGTGTTGGTACGATGTTAGGAACTTTAATTGGTGCTCTAATCTTGACACTGGTATTAAATGGGATGAATATACTATCTATTGATGGAAATTTACAAGCATTAGTAACGGGGGTAATTATTATAGTTTCCGTTTTATTAGATTTAATCTTACGTAGGAAAAGTGTTGTGTAAGTATGGTGATGTAAATAAATTCAAAAATTATTTTAATACAGGGGAGACAAAATGAAATTCAAGAGTACAAGAATAGTATTGCTGATGATGGGGTTAACACTTGGGATACCTGGTAAGGTCATTGCGGCGGATGAAAAGATTGCTGTTTTCACGAAGAATCAGACTAATCCATTTTTTCAAGCCTTTCGTTTAGGGGCTGATTCAGCTGCTAAACAAATGGGAGCATCTACAACCCATTACATTCCTACGAAGCCTGACAGTATTCCTGAGCAGTTGAGTTCTATTGATGATGTTGTTGTAAAAAAACCAAATGGAATTGTATTGATTCCAGTCGATTACAAGGCTATTTCGCCAGGAGTCAAAAAAATTAACGAAGCAAATATTACAGTAGTCAATGCTACGGACAGATCAGAAGGTGGCAACTTTGCAAATTTTGTTGGCGCCCATGACTACAATACCGCGTTTGCTGCGGGTACAGCACTAGTAAAGGCCTTAAACGGTAAAGGGAATGTAATTATTGTTGAAGGTGTTCGGGGCGTACTTGGAAATACGGATCGTGTACGTGGTTTTAAAAATGCTATTGAAAAATCTCCTGACATCAAATTACTCGCATCTCAGCCAGCTAATTATCAACGCTTACAAGCATTGCAGGTTATGGAGAATTTGATGCAAACCTATCCCAAGATTGATGGAGTATTAGCCGCCAATGACGCAATGGCTACCGGGATTGCAGAGGCATTAGAAGGGGCCAATAGAAAAGCCTTGATAGTTGGGATTAACGGTAGTAAAGAAGCTGTTGAAGCAATTCGTGCTGGCAAGATGCTCGCTAGTGGAGATGCGGCACCATTTTTACAGGGATGTTTTGCAACGATGTCCGTAATTCGTGCGGTTCGTAAAATGCCTGTTCCTAAAGAAATTATTTTTCCGGCAATTGTGGTTGAGAAAGCGACTTTAGCAAATTACGACTTACCCCCTGAAAAACAATCCTGTCCAACATGGGAATCAATTGTTCGATAAGTAAAAATTTTACTTATTTGGCGCAAGAGTAATTGCGCCAATTTTTTTTATTAGGGAGAAGTCCATGAATTTGGAAGATTTTGATCCATCTAAGCGTTTTTCTGTTCTCGGAAAATCAATTTTAATCAGTGGTGCGACAGGTTCACTTGGTAAGGCTGTTGCAATTGGCTTAGCAAAGGGTGGGGCGCGTTTAACTTTGGCCGATAATAATCAAGCGGGACTGCTCGATTTGGAAAAAGACCTACAAGGTTTTGGGACAGAGGTAGTGACTATTAGTTGTTGGCCAGATAACCCAGAGAATGCTGAACAGATGGTTTCCTTGGCGGTGAAGAATTTTGGTTCTTTAGATGGTGTTGTAGTGACTAACGGGACTAATCACGTTGCAGATATTGTAGACTTACATGTTGATGAATGGCAACGAGTGATGGATGCGAACCTGCGGGCTCCTTGGTTAGTATGCCAAGCAGCGGGTAGGCAGATGATTAAAGCTGGTAAGGGTGGTAGTGTTGTTATCTTATCTTCGACCAGGGGCAAGTTAGGGCATCCCGCAGGATATACTGCTTATTGCACATCAAAGGCTGGCATTGATTCATTGGTAAGAACTTTAGCTTGCGAATGGGGTCGTCATCAAATCACAATTAATGCTATTGGCCCTACAGTATTCCGTTCTCCCATATCCGCTTGGATGTTTGCCGAAGAGGGTCCAGGAAAAATAACCCGTGAAGGAATGTTAAGTCGAATCCCTCTAGGTCGACTTGGGGAGCCAGAGGATATTGTCGGAAGTATTTATTTTTTGCTGACATCTGCGGCAGGTTTTATTACGGGTCAAACGATCTATCCTGACGGTGGCTATACAGCTGGATAAATTGAATGAAGGTATCTCTTTAGGAGAATAAAATGATTCGAGCGGCAGTTGTCGGATTGGGTTGGTGGGGTAAGCAAATTATTTCTTACCTAAAGACCAGTCAGTATATACAGGTTACTCATGGTGTTGACTTGCAAATTGAGCAACTGCATGAATTTACTCAAGAGCATCATTTAGTTGCATGCCGAGATCTTGATGAAGTCTTAGCGATACCTGCAGTAGACGCGATTATTTTAGTTACGCCGCATCGTTTGCACGAAGAGCAGGCATTGCAGATTATTACTGCAGGTAAACAACTTTTTTGTGAAAAGCCATTGGCTTTATCGAGTCATGGTGCGAGGCTAATTGTACAAGCCTGTAAAGAAAAGAACTTTGTATTAGGGATTGGGCATGAAAGACGTTTTGAAACAGGGCTTGAGGAGCTATTAAAAGCTGTGCAGAGTGGCTCATTAGGTCAAATTCTTCATTTAGAGGCAAATGTTAGCCATAATTTATTTGCCAAGATGGATGCGAGTAATTGGAGAGTTCAAGATGAGCACGCTCCTGCTGGAGCTTTAACTGCCTTGGGGGTTCATTTAACAGATTTGTTTATTTCTTTTATGGGTTGCCCAACACAGGTTCGTGCTAAGACTGCAAGGGTATTAGAAAATGCAGTTGGCAAAGATCAGGTATTTGTTCAGCTAGATTTTCGTTGTGGAGCCACAGCATCAATCACTTGTTTATCGACCACGCCATTTCATGGCCGAATTACCGTCTTTGGAAGTCTTGGTTGGATAGAGGTGAAAGAAAATGGTAATGTAGACTGGGGATTACCATCTGAATTAACGATAACAAATTCGGAAGCAAAAAGAAAGCACCAAGTATTTCCTGCTACGAATGTAGTTCTCAAGAACTTTGATTCATGGGCTGCTGCAATTCTTGGTAAGGGATTTTATCGTTATACCAATGATCAGATCATTGATAATATCAAGGTACTTGAGGCGATTGTTGAATCATCAAATCAACAATCCAAGCTCATTCAATTAAAGTAACTTTAGTAAGACTCCTATAAAGGACCAAATGCCCATTAGTCGACGTAAATTTTTAGTTAGTGGAACTAGTATTCTTGGTTCTAGTTTGATGGGGTGTGTTGGTATTAGCCTGTCTCAAAAAGTATTTGATTCTCATTGTCATATCATTGATCCACGTTACCCGATTATTGAAAATCAAGGATACATTCCCCCTCCATATACATTAAATGATTATCGTCAGCAGACTGTACCATTAGGAGTTTCCTCTGGAGCTATTGTTTCAGGATCATTTCATGGCTTTGATCAAAGTTATTTAAAGGCTACTTTAGCAATTCTGGGTCCGCAGTGGGTTGGCGTTACTCAGGTACCAAATTCAATTACAGATCAAGAGGTTTTAGAGTTAACTAATCTTCGAGTCAGGGCTTTACGTTTTAATATCTTTCGGGGGCGAGTTGATTCGGTTGATGAAATTGTCTCATTTGCGAATAGAGTTCATCAAGTTGGTAATTGGCATGCTGAAATTTATGCTGACGCGGCTGCTTTAGCTCCACACGTAGCTAAATTATCAAAATTACCTAAGATTGTAATTGATCATTTGGGTATGACAGAGAAGGGTCTGCCAGTTCTTCTTGATTTAGTAGATGCGGGGGCTTGCGTAAAGGCGACGGGGTTCGGTCGTGTGAATATGAATGTGCCTAAAATGCTTGAGGCAGTAGCTAGGCATAGTCCAAATGCGTTGGTATTTGGGACTGATTTACCATCAACACGCGCTAAAAGACCTTTTGATGTTAGTGATATAACCCTCATCAAAGACGTTTTAGGAAAGTCCTTGTCTGACCTTGTTTTTTGGAATAACCCAAGAAATTTATATCGATTAGTAGTCTAGGCTGATTCCTAGTTACTGATACTGACGTGCAATAAACTCCCTCACTGTTTGTCTTGCCTTATTTGTTTGGACACTTTCCTGAGCAACCCATTCATGCTCACTGTCTTTAAAAACAATGAGTTGGCCATTACCGCCTGCTGCTTTATAGCTTTTAATAAATTGTTCTTGAGTGATTGGCAAAACATTATCGTCTAAGTCGCCTTGCATGATGAGAAGAGGAGGAAGTTCTACAGACTCTTTTCGATCTAAAATTTCTTGGGGATTACCTTCATGGATTGACTCCATAGGTCGAAAATAATTAATATT